>NZ_JBWZET010000167.1:0-3424 GCF_056722145.1 Rhizomicrobium sp.
GCTGTTGTAATTCGCCAGCGATGAGGCCGAATAGGGCGAGTTGCTGCCGTAACTGCTGCCGGTCAAGTTCCCGATGGCGTTAGCCGTGCTGCCTAGCGCCCCTGACCAAGCGTTCGCCGAACCGATAGCCGCCGATCCCGCCGCGCTTGCCGCGTTGTTGTTGTTCGACGACACGCTGTTGGCGTAGTTCGTGCCCACGCCGTTCAGCGCATTTGCCGCGCTAAGGCCCGTCTGCTGCTGGCCCGAAAGCAGGTTCATGTAAGGCAGGAACGCATTGTTCAGCGCGGTCTGCTGGCCGTACTGCGTTTGGGCTTTCATAGCCGCGCCGCTGTTCAGCGCGCCCCGCAGCGCATAGTTGTTGTTTACCGCGTTCTGCCCCTGGTCATAGGCGAACTGGTAGCCGGTGCTGTTCTTGAAATTGTCGAAAGCGGCATTCTGCTGGTCGGTGGACGATTGCCCCGCCGTGCCGCCCGTAGTCGGCAGTGCGCGACCCTCGTTCTGGCCGTACGTGCCGTAATGGTACTGCGCATAGCTCTGCGCGGTCGGGAACCGTGCCTTGTCCGCCGCCGAAAGCCCGTTGTAGGCGTTCTGCACGTCCGGGTTAGCGGCAAGATAGGCGTTCCAATCGGGGCTTGCCGCCGTGCCCGAAGTCGCGGGCGCAAGGCCGAGAAGCGCGTTCATCTGCGCGCCTGCCGCATTGCCGCGCTGCATGAACGGCTGTTCGTTGGCGGTGTTCTGCGTGTAGATTTGCTGTTGCAGGGCGTTGTTCGCAGCCGATGCCTGCGCAGCGCTATCCGCCGCCGAACTTGCACCGCTGGACGCGATCGCGCCGCCCGCGATAGAAGCCACGCCCCCGATGATTGCGCCTATGGGCATTAGTCACGCTCCAATACAAATAATTCGCAATCGCCTTCCGGTGTCGCCATGACCCCGCGCGATCCCATTCCGATCCAGCGATTGAAGAAACAGGCCGCTCGGTTCGCTACCGGCGTAAGGCCCCAAACCATTCTTGCGTCGTACTGTAGAAACATCGTTCCCAGCATCGCGCGCCCTAAGCTGATCGCCCCGCGTCCACGCTCACTAAAGAACGAATGCCCCTCGAAAATCCCCGGCCCGCGCCATGCGAACAAAGCCCCATTATCGCCTGAAACAAGGCATATATTGCGCCGGTCATTCACCAGCACAGAACAATCAAGAACCCCGACGCCCCCCACTGTAGGGCGAATTTCCGGGCGATTGATTAGGTCATTAATGCGTGCCGGTTCAAAGCAACGCCCGATCAAGCCAGCGAAACCGAATACCAGTTGGAACCGTCCGAAATGAACATGGCCGGGTGACCCGCCGAAACCGTGTAAGTGGCGTTCCCGTCGATGGTTTCGCCGCCGGTCGTGCCCAGCGTCAAAGTCCCCACCTCCGCGCGGAATCCGAACATCGCCCCGTTGCCGCTCGCCGTAGGCAACACCACCGATTGCCCCCCCGTCAGGAACCGCGCGATCTTGAAACCTGCCGTCGCCGTCTCGGTATATCCGGCGGTGTAGGAATAGACCGAATAGCTGAACCCGCTCGCCCCGGTGGCCGTAATAACCCCCGTTGTGGCATTGTACGCAATCCCGGTGCCCGCCGATACGGAACTACGTGCCCGCGCAGTCGTGAAATACTCGTTAGTCCCCTCGGGAACCGCCGTAGTCGTCAGGTCCGCAACCGCTGTTTCTGCGCTTGTCGCGGCGTTCTGTGCTATCACCACCGCATCCAGGGTGCTGACGATCTGCGCAATAGCATTGTTGAACCACTGCACGAACTGCGTTGTCGGATTCCCCGAACCATCAACAATAGGCGTGGCCTGCGAGATTGTCGGTACGCCGATTGTCGCCGTCATACCGTCGCACGCCCCGCCAACGGTTCGTTGACCATGATCGACTGAACCACGAACATCGCGGGGTCCGTCGTGCGGAAGTCGAACACCGCGCCCATGTCATAGCGCCCCAACCGACGCCAAACCGCCCGGCGACGATATTCCCCGCGCTTGCCCAAATCGGCCTGTAGAAATGGTGACCACGTTTGCGAACCGTCCCGTGAGATCGAGACTTCAACCAGGATCGGCGCGCCCGAAGGTTCCGAACCGATGCCCCCCTGAGCGTCCAGCGACAGGTTGTCGATGATCGCTTGCCCCGGCAGTAGCCCGGTAAACCGGCGCTCCACCGTCGCGTCCACATCGTACAGCGCGGCGGCGTCCAGCGTCAGCAGTTGCCCCGAAGCCCGATCACCAAATAGGGGCGCAATCCCGTTCGCCGTACCGCAACCCGCACGCCAACCGTTAAAACCGTTGGTCGTGAACTGGCCCCAAAGCTGCGTTGCAAAATCGTAATACCAAGTCGCGGCAGGCAGCGCCAAAACCAGCAGGACATGGCCCACCCAATTGAACGTGAACAATTGCGCCGAACCGGCCTGCGCAATCTGTTCCTCGATGCCGTGGTCCGAAATACGCTGCGGCACCGCGCCACGGCGATAAACCACACCGTCGTTGCCCACCCAAATAAGCGTATTGTCCGCATAGACCGCCGCGCCCGTGTTCAGCGCGCCCTTGCTGTAAGTCAGGCCGTCGATCCGCGTGAACGGCAAGTCCACGCTGCCGGATGGGTTCGGCTGCCAAAATTCAACGCTTTCCTCGCCGATCACCGCAAGCTGGTCATTGACCGCCAGCACGTCCAGCACGTTGTCAGGCCGCGCCTCGGCCTCGGCAAAGTTCAGCGCGGGCCAAGAAGTCCCGTCGTTGATCGCCGACCAATAGACGAACCCGGAACCCTGCCGCGCCGCTAGGAAATAGCCGTCCAGAATGGCAACCGAGACAACGCCCGCGCCGTCCGGGAATGCCGGTTGCGTGACCGCCGCGCCGTCCGTCCGGTAGAGCGTTCCCGCGCTGCAAAATACCATTTCAAGGTTGCTTGCCGCATACCGCGCGCCGCTCACGTCCGGCGATACCAGCGTGCCAATCACCGCCCCGGCGCGATAAACATTCGTCCCCGCCAGCGTAATCGGATCGCCGCCGAACACCCCCGGCTGCACCCAAACCGCCGTCACCGGATCGGTGCCCAGCGTTTGCGAAACCTTCAAGCCGGGGCGCGGCAGCAGCACAACGCCCTCGTCGTCGGCCTCGGTCTTTTCAACGATCAGGTTACGCAGCCGCAGTTCAGGCAAGAACCCCGCATCCCGCTTATATGCCCCCAGCGGGATTTTGAGTTTCATCAGTAGTAGTCCTGCATCGCGATCTTGCGCGCGCTGTCATACCGGGCGTTGATTCCCCACTTGAACGCCGTCGCGGCGCTTACCGTCGATGCGCTGGCCTGTGCGCCGTAGTCGTCGGCAATCACCATCGCCAAGCATGACGCAAGCCCCTGGATGCCACGATTAGCCAAGGGCGCGTTGC
>NZ_JBWZET010000168.1:0-17548 GCF_056722145.1 Rhizomicrobium sp.
GCTTCCGCCTGACCCCGGAACAACTCGACGCCGCCATCACCCCGAAGACCAAGTGGCTGATCCTGAACCAGCCGTCCAATCCGACCGGAGCGTGCTACAGCGCCGACCAGCTCAAGGCGCTCGCACAAGTGCTGCTCAAGCACCCGCAGGTGTGGGTGCTGTCGGACGACATCTACGAGCACCTCGTCTATGGCGATTTCAAATTCACCACCATCGCGGCGGTGGAGCCCAATCTCTATGAGCGCACGCTGACCATGAACGGCGTATCGAAGGCCTATGCCATGACCGGTTGGCGCGTCGGTTTCTGCGGCTGCGCCGAACCGCTGGTGAAGGCGATGGCCAAGCTGCAGAGCCAGTCGGTCAGCCACGCCACTTCCATTTCGCAATGGGCGAGCGTCGAAGCCCTCAACGGGCCGCAGGACTTCATCCCCGAGCGCAAGAAGATCTTCGAAGAGCGCCGCGACCTCGTGGTGTCGATGCTGAACCAGGCGACCGGCATCGAATGCCCGACGCCGGAAGGTGCGTTCTACGTCTATCCGTCGCTGCGCAGCCTGATCGGCAAGACGGCACCGTCGGGCAAGGTGATCCGGACCGACGAGGACTTCGCCGGCGAGCTGCTGCAAGCCGAGGGCGTCGCGGTGGTGCATGGGGCGGCGTTCGGCCTGTCGCCGTTCTTCCGCATCTCCTACGCCACCTCGACCAGCCTGCTGGAAGAAGCCTGCCGCCGCCTGCAGCGCTTCACGGCGGGGCTGAAGTAACCGACGGAGTATCTTTCCTCCCCCGCGCAGTCAAAATCTCAGCGCCGAACCGGCGGAGATATAGCGGGGGAGGAAAGACGATTAATGAAGAACAACGGGCTGCGCGGCTGAAAAGAAGTCACAGGCTTGGCGCGGCAACGGCCAAAACCGGCCCTGCCCTTGCATTGGGTTTGCCCAGCAACCTGATGCTTGGGGCACCAGCCCATGAATTACCGCGCCGCTTCGGCCGCCAAAGTCCGCCAGATGGCCCAGAATTTCCGGGCCCGGGCCAATGAAACCGAGGTTTCCTCGTATCGCCGCAAGATGCTGGCGACGGCGATGGAACTTGAAGAAATCGCCGCTTTCTCCGACCTTTTGGCGGAAGGCGCCATCGGCGACGAATTTGCCGCCTCACCCGGGCTCGAAGCGGCCTGAGGCGGCAAAATCTTCACGGCAAAATCTACTCAGGCGGTCTCGGGCTTGCCTTTCAAGTACGGCCGCGTCGCGACGATGAAGCCGGCCAGTACCAGCGTGCCGACCACCGGCACGAAGGCTTCGGTCAGCAGCATCATCGTGGTGCCGTCGACCGGCAGCCAATGCGGCACCGACCAGACGTGCGCTTTGCCGTCGAGCCAGGACAGATACATGATCGGGAAGTTGGCGATGCCGGCGAGCAGATTGTATTTGGTCGCCGCCGCGCCCTTGCCGATCGCCTCCAGCACCACCGCCCCGAACGCGGCGTAGCAGAAGCCGGTGATCAGCATGTAGAGGCCGACGAAGATGATATAGGTCAGCTCGGTGCGCGGCGCCGCGATCATTCCGAGCACCAGCACCACCGTGACGAGGCTGAACACGTTGAAGGCGACCATGCGGTTCATGCGGTCGCACATCCAGCCACCGACGATGCAGCCGACCATGGTGATGACGCCGCCCAGCAGCCCGTTGATCAGCACCACCCAGTTGGCCGAAGCGTGCCAGTCGGCCGCGACCGCACTCCACAGCTGGGTCATGGCACCAACGCTGATCGGCAGGCACATCGCCACGAATGCCACCAGTCCCCGGCGCGACGTGATCAGGCTGACCAGATCCTTGCCCACCTTGACGAGGCTCTGGCCGAAACCGATGCCGCGATTCTCCGCCGGCGGTTCATGCACCCAGCGCAGCGCGATCACGCTCACGACGCACAACAGCCCGACGCCGCAGCCCGAGAACATCGCCGCCGAAATGTGCTGGCCGAGCCACAGCCCGGCCTCGGCAAACCAGTTGAGTCCGGTGTGTTGCGCCAGCCAGTGCCCGGCGGCCTGATTGCCTTGCGGCGTCAGGTTCTGCGACAGCCACAAGCCGAGTCCGCCGCCGACCGCCGAGCCGCCGAGATTGCCCGCCTGGCTCCAGCCGCCGGCGCGGCCCTTTTCCTCGGGCTTGGTGGCATGGGCCATGATCGAATCCGCCGCCAGAGCCGAGAACGCCGAAACGACGCTGATGAGGAACACCAGGGCCGTGATCAGCGTCAGGTTGGAACCCGAGGCCGGAACCAGCGCCGTACCGGCGATCAGAACGCCCGTCAGTACCGACGATACGAGGTACCACACCTTGTTGGTCAGGGTGGCGTCGACCAACGGTCCGCCGATCACCTTGAACATCTGGGGCACCAGCGACCACACGCCCAGGACCGCGATGGCATCGATCGAAACGCCCGCCGCGGCCAACAAGTAGGCCAGCGTCACCACGACATAACCGTTCGAAATGCCCATCGGCACGAACATCAACAAAAAGAGCACCGGATGGGTGGAGCGTTCCGGCGTAACACGTTCGGGCACGGCTGACCTCAAGCGTTGGCATCCGCAGGGAACGCGGACGGGCGGACAATATAGAAGGCTACCGAATTTTAAGGCTGCGGCAAAGGTGACGGGATTACCCCGCCCGCGAACCCCTTGCCAAACCGGGGGATTCGGCGCGAGGCTCCCTTTACCAAAAACGGGGCGCGTGACGCGGCCCAGTCACCGGGACCAGCGCCCGCCGCGCCCCCCCGGACCCCAAATCACCTGGGGCCCGAAGGAGGCCAATAATGTCGAGTGCAAATGGAGGAAGAGGGCCACGAACCGTGGCCCTGGTAGGACCATACGGCTCCGGCAAGACCACGCTGCTCGAAGCTGCTTTGTTCGCCAACGGTACCGTCAACCGCAAAGGCGCGGTCTCCCAGAACAACACGGTGGGTGATGCAACCCCCGAAGCGCGCGCGCGCCAGATGAGCGTCGAGATCAACTGCGCCACCACGACGTTCATCGACCAGAGTATCACCTTCCTCGATTGTCCGGGTTCCATCGAATTTCTGCAGGACAGCCTGTTCACGCTTCCCGGCATCGACGCCGCCGTCGTGGTGATCGAGCCCGAACCGGCCAAGGTCCAGATGCTGAAGCCGTATATGAAGCGGCTGGCGGACCTGAAGATCCCGCACATGATGTTCGTCAACAAGATCGACAAGGCCACCGGCACCCTCACCGACATCCTTGCCGCGCTTCAGGAAGCCAGCGACACCCCGCTGCTGCTGCGCCAGATTCCGATCTGGCAGAACGAGCAGGTCACCGGCTTCATCGACCTCGCGCTCGAGCGCGCTTTCGCCTATCGCGACGGCAACCACTCCGAGCAGGTCGACATCGCCGATCCCGACGAGGAAAAGCTCGCCCGCTACACCATGCTGGAGAAGCTCGCCGATTACGACGAGCGCCTGATGGAGGAGCTGCTCTCCGACGAGGAACCGGCGCGCGAAGAGGTGTTCGGCGATCTGCAGCGCGAGTTCTCCGATGCCCTCGTGGTGCCGGTGTTCATCGGCTCGGCCGAGCGCAATCAAGGCATCACGCGGCTGATGAAGGCGCTGCGCCACGACAGCCCCGATGTCTCCGTCGCGGCCAAACGGCTCGGCATTCCGGAAGGCTCCGATACCACCGTTCAGGTCCTCAAGACGGTCTATTCCGAGCGCGGCGGCAAGCTCTCCATCGCGCGCGTGATGCAGGGCACCTTGAAGGACGGCGCCGTGTTGAAGACGACCGATGGCGAGGAAACCCGCGTCGGCGGCATTTCGCAGGTCGTCGGTCCCAACACCACCAAGGTCGGCGAAGCCAAGGCCGGCGAGACGGTCGCGCTGGCGCGTCTGGAAGGCATCGCCACCGGCGCGACGCTCTCCACCGCCAAAGCGCCGCCGAAGAAGGCTGCCGTGGAGGTGCTGACGCCGGTCTACAAGCTGGCGATTCAGGCCGCCAATCGCGCCGACGAAGTCAAGCTCACCGCCGCCCTCGGCAAGCTGATCGAGGAAGACCCCTCGCTCAGGTTCGCGCAGGATCCCGAGCTGCACGAGATGACGCTGTCGGGCCAGGGCGAAATCCATCTGCGCGTGGCGGTGGACAAGCTGATGAGCCGCTATGGCCTCAAGCTCAACACCAAGCCGGCGTCGGTGCCGTACAAGGAAACCATCCGCAAGCCGGTGACGGTGCGCGGGCGGCACAAGAGGCAGTCGGGCGGTCACGGCCAGTTCGGCGATTGCGTCTTGGAGATCAAGCCGCAGCCGCGCGGCGCCGGCTTCGCCTTCATCGACGACATCGTCGGCGGCGTGGTGCCGAAGCAGTTCATCCCCTCGGTCGAAAAGGGCGTCGTCGCCTATCTCGACGAAGGCCCGCTCGGCTTTCCGGTGGTCGATCTGTCGGTGACGCTGAACGACGGCTCGTTCCATACGGTGGATTCGTCCGACGCGGCGTTCCAGACCGCGGCGCGCATCGGCATGCAGGAAGGCATGCCCCAGTGCGCTCCGGTGCTGCTGGAGCCGATCGTCAAGGTGCGCATCCATGTGCCCAACGACACGACCTCGAAAATCAACGCGGTGGTGTCGGGACGGCGCGGCCAGCTCCTCGGCTACGACGCCCGCCCGGGCTGGAACGGCTGGGACACGGTCGAAGCCGAGATGCCGCAGAACGAAATCGGCAACCTCATCATCGAACTGAGGTCGCTGACCCAAGGCGTCGGCACCTTCGAGATGGCGTTCGATCACCTCGCCGAAATCTCCGGCAAGATCGCCGACACCATCGTCGCCGACCGCAAGAAGGCCAAGGAAGACGCCAAGGCGGGCTAAGCCGGCCGAAATGCGTGTATAGCGATAGCGGGCGGGGAAACCTGCCCGCTATTTGTTTGTAGTCCTAACACCGAACCACGCCTACAGCGTGCGGCGGATTTCGAAATAGAGGCGGGCCTGCGATTTGATCTTGTACAGGGCCATCTGCTCGGGATCGGTGGCGCCGCGCAAACCGGGGTAGGTGACGTTGGTGTCCTCGAAGCCGAAGGGAATCGCGTTCTTGACCGCGACCGAGAACATCCATTCCGCGGTCGGCTTGTAATCCCAGTTGAGCTCGACATAGGGCGGGATCACCTTGGTGTGCTCGAACTGGGTCGGGCGGAAGTATTGCTCGTCCCAGCCGGTAAACAGGAACACGCCCCAGGTCGACTTCAAACTGTCGATGTCCTGGGTCAGGGTGTACTGGAAAACGCGCGGCCGGGTGCCGGAAATGGCGCGGATGTCGCCGGTCGCCGGATCGCGCACGCCGGTCAGACGCCAGATTTGCGTCGCCTTCAGCAAGCCGTTGGCCAGCCCCAAGCGGTCGAGCGGCAACGTCACTTCGAGATCGATGATGTTCTTGTGGCCGCCACCGATGTTGCCCGGCGCATCGAACAGACCCGAAGACCCCATCACCGGGATGTAGTCCATCACGCCGGAAACATCGTCGTGCGTCAGCGTCAGGACGACGGCACCCTTGTCCCAGAAATGCTGCTCGGCCGAGATTTCGTATTGCGAGTGCCGGTCGGGGGCGAGATCGGGATTGCCGGCCGCGACGCCGGTCGACCCCAGGCTCGACGATGCCACGAAATTGGAAAAATCGAGCTGACCGAGCACGCGCTCATAGCGCAGGCGCACCTGGGTGTCCTTGAGCGGGCTCCAGGTCACCAGCACCCGCGGCTTGGGATAGAAGAAGGTGCGGCTGTTCGAGCTGTCGCCGGTTTCGGAGATCACCGAATATTCCGCCCGCGCGCCGGCTTCGAGCTTCCACTGCGGCGTGATCGTCCACATCACCTGACCGAACACCTCGCCGCGCTTTTCGTTGACGCTGGCATTGGCCGAGGGCAGCGGCACGCCGGTGCCGTTCACCGTGTAGGTGGATTGCCCGTCGAGCAGATTGTAGGCGCCTTCGCTGCCGCCCTCCACGGTGAGATCGGCCGACGGACGCCAGCGCAGCGTGGCGCGGGCGATGCTTTCGCCCGTGCGGTCGCGATACCAGAACACCTCGTGGTCGCCGATGGCGCTGGAATCCTGAAGGTTGGTGGAGCGGCCGAAGCGTTGCAGCACCAGCGTCTCGAGTTCGAGCCCGCCGACCGGACCGATCCAATGCAGCCCGACTTCGCCCTTTTTGGAACCGCTGCCGTTGGTGATCGCCCAATCGTTGCCGGGCGCGAAAAAGGAAAGGCGCGAGCCGAACGGGGAATCGCGATAGGTGGCGTTGGCATTGAACTGGCCGCCCCACAGCGGAACGGTGGCCGCGCCGTTGAGCCCCCAGCCGAGCGCCATCGCCTTCTTGTGCATGTCGTAATGCTGCACCGCACCGCTCGCCGTATTGGTGATGTCGTAGAAGCCGGTGCCGACCGAGTCGTCGTAGTTGCCGAATTCCAATGCCGATATCTGGTAGGTGGACTCGCCGGCGTGGCGGGTGAACTGCACCGTCGCTTCCGGAATGATGTGGCCGTCGGGCCAGAAATGGCTGTCGATATCCATCACGATCTGGGTGGAGTCGGCGGTCTTGCGCACGACGTTGGCGACCACCGACTGGCCATGCATGTCGATGCCCTGGGCACCGCCGCGGATGATATCGATGCGCTCGACATCGCCGGCCGGGATGCGCGACAGGATCGATCCCAGATCATCGGTCTTGGAGGTCGGACGCTGGCCGTCGATCAGCACATTGCCCGCCGTACCGGCGAAGCCGCGCGCCGACTGGCCGCTGTCGAACACGAAACCGGGCAGGCGCGAAACCATGTCGTAGGCGGTCTGCGGCCGGGCGGCTTCAAAATAGCTGGCGGGATATTGCAGCGTGCCGCTCTGATCGTCGGCGTACGCCGTACTACCCAACAACACCGCCGCCAACGCCGCCGCAACCCCGATACGCATCCGAAACCCCGCAAAAACTCACGCCCCTAAAATCGCGAGCGCTTCCTAGTACGGCAAGAATCCGGTTTCGCATGCCCCGCATGCGCATGCTGGCGCGGTGCAAACTAGTGCGGCGGCAGCGCGCAGTTACGCCGGCGGATAGTGCTGTTCGAGGACGCCGGCGCAGGCTTCCACCATCTTCGGCAGCCCGTCGCCGACGCGGCCTTGTTTGGCTTCGGCGAGGAACGCCTTGATGATCGCGTCCCACACGCTTTGCGCGATGTGGCGATCGACGTCGCGGTCGGTCACCACTTCCACATAGCGCTCGCCGAGCGAAACGAAGACGAGAATCCCGGTCTTGCGGTCGTTCTGGGCGAGAATGCGCGAGGCGAAAGCGCGGTGCGCCAGCTCCCAGCATTCCCACAGCTTGGCATGGCGCGGCACCACCGCGAGGCGCAGCGGCCAGAAGTCGAGCAGGAAGGTGCCGACGCCCGCGGCGATCACGGTGATGAGGAACGCTTGGCGCAGCTCGATATGCGGCCACGCCACCGCCAGCACCGCCAACACCGCCATGCCGACAAGGCCGCCGAACACCATCGGATAGAGTTTGTACTTGTCGCTGATCGGCACCGTGGTCACCGCGATGCGGGCCGAGGTGCGCTTCTCGGCGGCGTCGAGCGCCAGCTTCAGGGTTGCGCGTTGCGCCTCTGTCAATTTGACCATCACCAGCTCCCCGAAGATCCGCCGCCACCGAACGAGCCGCCGCCGCCGGAGAATCCACCGCCGCCGCTGCCGCCGCCCCAACCGCCACCGCCGCCCCAGCCGCCACGTCCGCCGCCAAGCCCGCCGAGCAAAAACAGCGGCCACAGATGGCGTCCGAACACGACCAGGAAAACGATGATCAGGAGGAACGGAATGCCGCCGAACGGCGAGCCGCTGTCGTGGTGCCGTTTGGGCGTCGGAATGGATTCGGCACCGGTCGGATTGCCGCCGAGGGTCCTCAGCACATTGACGGTGCCGTTGATGATGCCCTTGTCGTAATCGCCGGCGCGAAAGGCCGGCAGCATCACGTTTTCGATGATCAGCTTTGACTGGGCATCGGTGAGATCGCCTTCGAGGCCATAGCCGACTTCGATGCGGGTCTGGTGCTGATTGGGCGCGATGATGATGAGGGCGCCGTTGTTCTTGGCCTTCTGGCCGATGCCCCAGGCGCGCCCGAGCTGATAACCGTAATCGGCGATGTCGGTGCCGCCGAGGTCCTTCAGGGTGACGACCACCACCTGATTGCCGGTCTGCTGCTCGTGCTCCGCAAGATAGGCGGTGAGTTTTTCCTTGGCCGGCGCGCCGAGGATGCCGGCTTCATCGACCACCCGGCCGCTGAGCGGCGGGAAATTGAGTGCGGCCTGGGCGCCCGTTGTCGCCACAACGGCGAACAAGGCGACGACGACGAAGGCCGCGACGTTGCGGAATAGTCTGGGCATGACCCCACTCCCGGTTGGTCGCGGCCGGGACAAGCCCGGCCACGGCAAGGTGGGTTAGAACGATACCGTCGGCGCCGACTGGTTCTTCTCATTGGTCTGGAACGCCGGATAGGGCTTCAGTTCCGGATAGAAGATCGAGGCGGTCCAGCGTTCCGGGATGGTGCGCAGCATGGTGTTGAACGCCTGCACTTCCTGGATGTAGTCGCGCCGCGCCACCGAGATGCGGTTCTCGGTGCCTTCGAGCTGCGCCTGCAGCGCGATGAAGTTCTGGTTGGACTTCAGCTCGGGATAATTCTCGGTGACCACCAACAGTCGGCCGAGCGCATTGGACAGGCCCGCCTGGTTGGCTTCGAACTGGCGCAGCGCGTTCGGATCGGTGGCGAGCTTTTCCGGCAGTACGGTCTGGGTCGCCTTGGCGCGCGCTTCGATCACCGCGGTCAGGACGGTCTGCTCCTGCTTGGCGTAGCCCTTCACGGTGTTGACGAGGTTCGGCACCAGATCGGCGCGGCGCTGATACTGGTTCTGCACCTCGCCCCAGGCCGCCTTCACCTTTTCGTCCTGAGCCGGAATCTTGTTGATGCCGCAGCCGGCAAGTCCCACGCCCAGCGCAGCAACCACGGCGAGGCGGGTAAAATTCTTCCAAAACGACATCGGCCACTCTCCCAATTCGCCCTTCGTCGAATCGAAGGGCTCCCATTAATACAAAAAAATTGCCGGAGCGGGGGGCGCTCCGGCAATTGCGTGGGATCGCTCGCGGTGGTTGGGGGCGCGAGCAGAGCTGGACGGCGGGGGGGCCGCCAGCTCTTCGCGGCGGGGGTCCGCCGGCGGCGCGCCTTGGGGGGAAGGACAGCGCCGTGATCTCTAGATAGGTGCGATCCCGGCGATTTCAAGGAGTATGGATCAATCCGTGCCGAGTGACAGTTCACAGCCTAGTATAGCTCGACAAGCAGTTCTCTGCCCGATCCGAACGCAAAACACATTCGGTCATTTTGTGAAGAAAAATCAGCGGGTGAGTGGAGCGACGGCCGATATTCCGATCGATTTAAAGGCCGTACCTTTTCACTACCGTCGAAACGATCGCGCCTAAGACCGCTACGAAAATGGCGGCAATACTCAAAAAGCCTGCCATTTTGTCCTCCTTTTACCGCAAAGCGTGTACATAGACTAATCATTGATTTCGAAATTTCCACCCCCAACGACGGAGGGGACGGAATTATTCCTGATTCCAGCCAATGTGAGTTCGAAGTTTAACGAACAGATTGCCGAAAATATCATAAGAACCAAAGCGGTAAGCCAAGCATGATCATTTCCCATGCCAGTCACGTCAGCACCGTAGAGCATGGATGCCAGAGCGAACGAAGCAAGTGTAAGCCCCCATACCACGCGCTGACCCGGTGAAAGGTTTGCAAGCGTATACGAGCCCGTAAGCAACCGGGTGAAAACCGACACAGCCACCAAGCCTGAATTGCTAATGGTAATGAATAAGAGATCGGGCGCCCAATTATCGGTCCAACCCTTTTGCTCCTTTGCCGCTATCCAAAGGACAAAATGGGCAAGTAGCGGCATGAGGCCAATCATCATGCCGGCAATCCAGTCACACCAAGCAATTTTTCTTTCTTTGAGCGTTTGCAGCTCCGCCGAAATGATAATTCAATAATAGACCCTCGGCCTCTCTAATAGATTAATGCAAATAATATTACAGCCATGTAATTGACTGTTCAGTAAGCATTGCAATGATGCCGAACGCCAGACACTTAGAGCAGAAGCTCAATACTTAGTAATGCCAGTCCTTGGCTTCGCGCACGAGGAAATCGCGGAACGCCGCTACCCGCTTGGATTGGCGCAAGGAATCCGCATAGACCAAATGCACGTCGAAGGTCGGCCCGGGAACCTCGGGCAGAATGCGAATAAGCTGCGGATATTGTATAGCGACGTAGTCGGGTATCGACACGATCCCAATGCCCGCCAGCGCCGCGTTGACGACGCCCGTCACATTGTTGACCCGGATGATCCGCCCCTTGCCGGCGGTGCGGCTGGTGCGCTTGCAGCTATCGACCAGCCAATTGATCTCGCGCACTTCCGCCGGCGCGGTTTCGCCGTAGGAAATGACGGTGTGGTCAACCAGCTCTTCGCAGCGCTCGGGCGTGCCGTTGGCATCGAGATAGGCCTGCGCGGCGTAGACGTGATAGTGGACCGTGAACAGCTTGCGCTGGATCAGGTCGGCCTGCACCGGGGCGCGCATGCGGATGGCGACGTCGGCCTCGCGCTGCGACAAGTCGAGCTCGCGATCCTCGAGCACCAGATGCAATTCGAGCTCGGGACATTCCTTGATGAGGTTGGCGAGCCGCGGCACCAGCCAATACGAGCCGATGCCGTGGGTGGACGTCACTTTCAGCGAGCCGCGCGGCGCATCGTGGACGTTCTTGAGGGCCTCTTCGGCCTGGGCGAGGCGCGCCAGCACGTCACTGACGGCGGCGTACAGCATCTCGCCTTCGTCGGTGAGGGTGAGGCCGCGGGCGTGGCGCTGGAACAGCGGCGTGTTGATCTCTTCCTCGAGCGCACTGATCTGGCGGCTGACCGCCGACTGGCTCAAGGTCAGCATCTGACCGGCATGGGTGAAACTTCCGGCGGACGCGACCGCGTGGAAGATGCGCAGCTTGTCCCAATCCATGCCTTACCTCTTTGACTTGGACCGCGTGTTCGACTTCTTCGAGGTCGCCTTCGACGGTTTGGATTTTTTCGTTGTGGCCGTCTTCGCCTTTTTCTTCGCCGGCTTGGTCTTCTTGGTCGGCGTCTTGGTCCGTTTCTTTATCGTCGGCTTCGCGGCCACCGCCGGGTGATGCCCACCGGCGAGGAACCGTTCGGCTTCCAGCGCCGCCATGCACCCCATCCCCGCCGCCGTGACCGCCTGACGGAAGGTGTGGTCTTTCACATCGCCCGCCGCGAACACGCCCGCCACGTCGGTTGCCGTGGAATCGGACGCCGTCTTGATATAGCCGAATTCGTCCATCTTCAC
Organism: Rhizomicrobium sp.; assembly: GCF_056722145.1. Classification (NCBI taxonomy): domain Bacteria; kingdom Pseudomonadati; phylum Pseudomonadota; class Alphaproteobacteria; order Micropepsales; family Micropepsaceae; genus Rhizomicrobium; species Rhizomicrobium sp. Next base: position 11,416 of record NZ_JBWZET010000168.1, read on the forward strand.
CTGACCTTTGAACAAGGCGGTGGCGGGCGAGTGGCCGATAGCGATGAACACGCCATCGACATCGAGGGTTTGTCTGGTCCCGGTCGCGCAGTCGGCGAGAATGACGCCGGTGACACCTTTGGGATTGTCGCTGCCGATGACCTCGGCGACTTCGCAGCCATAGGCGATCTTGATCTTGGGGTGGGCAGCGAGGCGCGTCATGTTGGTCTTGTCGCAGCGCAAAGCATCGCGGCGATGAACCAGCGTCACCGCGTCGGCGAAGTTGGTGAGGAACAGCGCCTCCTCGGCCGCGGTATTGCCGCCGCCGACCACCGCAACTTTCTTGCCGCGGTAGAAGAAGCCATCGCAGGTGGCGCAAGCCGACACGCCCGAGCCCTGGAAATGCATTTCCGACGGCAGGCCCAGCCAGTTCGCCTGGGCGCCGGTGGCGATGATCAGGGTATCGGCGGTGTAGGTCTCACCGCTGTCACCGGTAATGGTGAAGGGGCGCTTCGACAGATCGACCGCGGTAATCACGTCGGTGACGAATTTTGTCCCCAGGTTTTTCGCCTGTTCTTCCATCTGCTGCATCAGCCAGGGCCCCTGGATGGGGTCGGCGAAGCCGGGGAAATTCTCGATTTCGGTGGTGATGGTGAGCTGGCCGCCGGGCTGCAGCCCCGCGATAACGATCGGCTCCAGCATGGCGCGCGCCGCGTAAATGGCGGCGGTGCAGCCGGCCGGGCCGCTGCCCAGGATGATGACTTTGGAATGCATAGACGACGCCTCATGAAGGCCGGACTCAGAAGTTCCGACCACCCCGCTGTGATATCGGGACTGACTGGAAAAAGGTCAAGCCAGGGCAACTGCGGGGCGTTTGCAGGGAACACATTCCTGTGCCGGCCGGACCTCGCGCTGGACCAGGGTTTGCCTGCGGCGAGGCGTTTCTAGACATATTATTGCGCCCGGCCCGGTTCCCGGAGTACAAATGCGGCGAGACAGAATATTTCGGGGAAGCCCCTTGGAGCACCACAAGCTCGATTCCATCGACCTCAAGATCCTGGCCGAACTTCAGGCTGACGGTCGCATCACCAATGTCGAACTCTCCCGCCGCGCCAAGATCACGGCGCCGCCGTGCCTGCGCCGCATGCGCGCGTTGGAGAAGGCCGGTTACATTCAGGGCTATCACGCCGATCTCGACCCCAAGTCGCTCGGGTTCGAGGTGACCGGCTTTGCCTTCGTCGGCCTCAACAGCCAGCACGACCAGGACCTCAAGCAGTTCGAAGAACATGTGCGATCGTGGCCGAACGTGCGCGAGTGCTACATGCTGTCGGGCGAAGTCGATTTCATCCTCAAGATCGTGGCGAAGGATTTGTCGAGCTTCCAGAGCTTCATCACCGAAGTGCTGACGGCGGAAAAAAATGTCGCGAGCGTCAAGACGGCCCTGTCGATCCACGCCTCCAAGAACCAGCCGGGCGTGCCGATCGAGGCCAAGCTTTAGCCTGCTCATTGCGGTATTGGCGTTGGCGGCTCCGGCCGCTGCCGCCGATGCGGTGTTCGGCACCTTCACGCTCGATCCGGCGCGCTCCAGCGGGCGCGAGGTGTGCGCGGTGACGACGCTGGAAGACCTCGGCAGCGGCAAATTCCATTTCGTGGCAACGCGCGTCACCGCGAGCGGCAAGTTCGAGCGGCGCGACGGCGTGTTCGCCTTCGACGGCGGCGAACATAGTGACGGCATCGGCAGCCTCGCCTTCAGCCGCGTCGACGAGCATCGTTATGTGATGGTGTCGCTCGGCCGCCTGCACGCCACGACGATGGTCACGCTGTCGGACGACGGCACCGTGCTGACCGAAACCGCCGACGGCATCGACGACGACGACGCCTTCCACGCCGCCCGCGTCTATGTCCGCGGGGCCGGCAAATGCGACGCGGTGCCGTAAACCCCCGCTGTCATCCCCGGCTGAGCCAGCGCAGCGCCGCGAAGGGAAGGGGACCCAGGTGCATTCCCACGGCCGACTCTGAAAGATTTGCACAGCCTGCAAATCGGCGCGCACCAATGCGACTGCACCACCTGGGTCCCCTTCCCTTCGCTCTTCTCCGCCAGCGTCGAAGCGCTCAGCCGGGGATGACAGACTTAATTTGGCGTCCGAGTGTGGTATCACCATGCGTCGGGATGTGCGGAGGGGGCGATGGGCTGGTTTGGCCCGGTGGTGAGTGGCGAACAGAAAAAACGGGCGCGGATCCGGCGTTATTTCGAGCCGGACAAAGGCCCGAAGCCATGGCTGCTTGCCGCCGTCGGCGCCGCCAGCCTGATCCTGATGGTGGTGCTGACGCTGTACCTGGTGTCGTTCTACGCCACCATCGCGGCGGCGATCCTGTCGGTGGTTGCGTTCGCCATCGCCTGGGTGTCGTTCAGCGAGCGGGCCAACCGCGCCGACGACGATGACATCGACATCTGGCGCGATGCGGATTTCGAGCGCGCGGTCGAGCGGATCAGAGAGGACGCGGTGCTGGCGTCCTCCGACCTGATGAATCCCAAAAATCCGATCGTGTTCGCCGGCCTGCCGCGCTTCAAGAATCTCGAAGTCCGTTTCAGCCACGACGACGGCAGCTTGAAGAAGCGCTGGCGCTTCAAGGTCAAGGTCGGCGAGGACGGCATCACCCGCTTCACCCCGCCCTGCCTCACGGTGCTGCATTTCACCAAGGACCATCTGCTCGCCTATCAGTGCGACCTCGACCTGCTCTCCGGCACGGTGCTCAACGAAACCCTCGACGAGTATTTCTGGCAGGACATCGTCAGCCTGCAGATCGAACGCCAGACCCTGCCGACCGAAGCCGACGACGCCGCGCTCTATGAGCAATGGTCGGAGCACATGCCCGACGACGAAAGCGAGCGCTACGAGCCGCTGCATGCCGATCTGCCGTCGGCACTTTCCACCGGCAAGCGCACCATCCTGCGGCTGAAGACGACCACCGGCGGCGGCCTCGAGATCGTGCTGGCCGACGAGCGCTTCGCCGCCGCCAAGGACAGCCTGCAGGCGCGCAACCACGCCGCCATCGACCGCCTGCGCAAGCTGCTGCGGGACAGGAAGGCGCGGCGGTAGAGCGGCGTCCCGCCCCTGTGCTAGAATGGCGTGCGCGTTCGCATCAGGGGGGCCTCATGAAGCGCGGAGTCGCATTGGCTGCAGCGGCGCTGGCGGCGTTCATCGTGCCGAAGAGCGAGGCGCAACCGTCGCGCGGCGTCGAAAGCGTGACCATTGAATCGCAGAACGCCTTGCCGGGCATCTGGCGGTTCCCGCCGCATCCGCGCCGCTCGGTGTGGACCGAGCACGGCAGCGATGTCGTCGCCGATTTCACCGCGATCGGGCCGGAAAAATACTGCCGCATCGGCGGCACCTCCGGCGACTATGTGCTCAACTGCCTCGAGCTTGCCGAGCGCGAGCCGCGGGCGCGCCTGACCGGTTCGGGACGCGTGGAACTGTCGTGGGCGGTGCTGTTCGGCGTGCCCGGCTGCCGCTGGACCTATTACGGCCGTCTCGAGTCCGGCATCGCCATGAGCGGGCATCTTGGGATGCGCTGCGGTTTGGTCTATCGCGAGGACCGTACGGCGATGACGCTCACCAAGCTGGTGCTGTCGGAGAAAACGCCCGATGCCGGCGGCGAGGCGCCCTATCTGCGCCATTTGTTCGAACAGATGGCCACCGGCCGCGTCAGCGAGCCCGTCGCCGCGCCTCACATCATCTCGTCCGATCCGAACGTCGTTCCGCTGCCGCAGGACGCGCAGGAAAAGCTGCTGTTGCCGCCGACGCCGGAAGCGCTGCGCCTGCTCGGTCCGGTGACCGCGGTGGTCTATGTCGGCGCCTACACGCCGATCGTCGGCTGGGACTATCAGCAATCCACTCCGGTCTACAGCGCGAAGCGCGCCAGCATCTACGCGGTGGAATTCGAGAACGGCGAACGGCTATGCGCACTGCGCCGCCGCGCCGACGGTGCGCTCGACCTGTTCCAATGCGTGTGAGCGCTGTCGCGCGCGCCGCGGTTTTGCTATGAGTTGGGCATGCTGACCCTCACCTGCCTGTGCGGCCGCGTCCGCCTCGAACTCGCCAAGCGCCCGGATTTCATCAACGCATGCAACTGCACGCTCTGCAGCAAGACGGGCGCGCATTGGGCCTATTTCCACCCCGACGACGTGCGCATCACCGGCGCGACGACAGGATACCGCCGCGCCGACAAGGCCGACCCGGCCGCGGAAATCCAGTTCTGCCCGCATTGCGGGACCACGACGCATTTCGTTTTGACCGCGAGCGCCATCGCCAAATTCGGCAACGTCCAGCTCGGCATCAATATGCGCCTCGCCGACGAGAAGGAGCTTACCGGCCTCGAACTGCGCTACCCCGACGGCCGCGCCTGGCCCGGCCACGGCCCGTTCGGTTATGTGCGGGAGGCACGCATCATCGGGGGGTGAACGCCTCTTTCTGCCCCCGCGGGCGACGCGCGATCGCCGATGGCACCTAGACCGTGGGGGAAGTGGCGCGCCAGCGCCGAAGGGGGCTCGCCAGAGGCACCGCGCCACAATAGCCGCCGAACGGCGACTCTCCGCCCTGTTTCAGACATTCCCGCCGCGAGAGCTATGACGTACATGCGCCAAAGGTGGTCGTAGCCGTCGGTGCCGCGCCGGTAGTAAAATTGGCTTCACCGTGCCCGCATCCGAATTAGTAAGTAGCGCGTTTGCGTGATCGCGTACCCCAGCGCTAGTGCCGCAAGAAGGCCAAGAAGTAACCGTAAAGCAGGATTGTGCGCCGTGATGATTATGTAAACCAACCCTCCACCGAGGCCCCACCAAACAAGGGTCATGAGCATGAGCGGCCATCTGGGCTTCGCCACTTTGAGGCTTCGAGCGACTAGGTTGGAGACCGCATCGACTTCTGCTTCATGCCTGCTGCGACAGGCAAGACCCCCTTCGCGCTCAGCCGCGCAATCAGCACAAACTCCACGGGAGCAGTGTTTGCAGGTGCCTACGGCATCCACTTGTGGATGATAAAAACACTTCATTCGCATCCCCCATGTTCCCAAATTGAACGTTGCGATCAACTTCGGTTCGAAATCAATTATGCTCCAAAGTCACGCTGCCAGAGAATGGCGAGCAATGGCGTGCGCCGCGACAAGGCGGAGCTTTACAGCCAGCACTTTGTAACGCAAACGGCGACTGTTGGCGCATTTGCGACCAACTCTCAACGGCGAGTTCGGGACCGTTTCCGGACCTTCGCCCTTGGACCGTCTTGCGCCAAGAGTCGCCCTTCGCGCCTCTCTGGAAGAGGTACTGGCAACAACCAATTCCGGACATTCGACGTGGTGCGAAATTCAAGAATTACGCACCACGAGACCGCCGCACGAAAATCAACTGGTTAGCCGGTGCAGAAATCCGGTGCGAATGTCCGCTTTTAAGTAGCCGCCGCAAGTCGGCGGTTGGATCAGGTAGGGCAAGTTCTGGCGCCAGCCGGAAGTAGCCCGGAGGTCCGGAGTCGCACCCAAACTCCCCTTTTGGAATTGGTCCAGAGTGCGCCAGAAACAGACCCTCACCTCCCCCTTGCGGGGAGGTCGAAATGCGCAGCATTTCGGGTGGGGGGCGGACGTCCGAAATGCGCCGAAGTTGCCCTTTGCGTTGCAAAGCACCCGGTGCATAATTCCGTCCAGTCCCGGAGACCGTCTGGGACATCGGAGGTTCTCATGCGGTTGATCAAGTGGGGCACCCGTTTGGCCGTGAGCGCTGCCGTTGGGGCCGTAGTTTTGCTGGGATTATTGTGGCTTGATCATGGTAGGGAGACGTCGTTGCCCTTGCCCACAGGCTCTTTCGCCGTTGGGCGCACAACCTTCGTCTGGAGCGATGACAAACGGCCCGCTTTGCTGGCACCACGGCCCAATTCGAAGCGGGAAGTATTTGCCTGGGTATGGTATCCGGCCGTGCCCCAGTCATCTTCCGAGAAAACCGCCGACTATTTGCCGACTCCGTGGCGCCGCGCGCTGGAACATCACTCCGGCGTGCTGCTCACAAATTTTTTGACTCGGGATTTGGCACGCGTCCGAACCCATAGCGTCGCGGACGCCCCGCTATCGCCGCGTCGGCGGAGTTATCCCGTCGTGGTGATGCGTGCGGGGC
>NZ_JBWZET010000169.1:0-4682 GCF_056722145.1 Rhizomicrobium sp.
GGTCAGGGCATCGGGATGCACCGTGCCGGCATGGCCGTAATGGTCGCGCGAAAACTGCACCTGGGCGGCGTTGACGGTGGTGAAGAAGTCGGATTTCACCGTCTTCATCGCCGCGACCTCGGCGAGATCGGCTTCGGTCATCAGGCTGGCGGAGAGGGACAGCGTCCAGCTCACCAGCGAAATGTCGAAGCCGGCGTTGAACACGATCGCGGCGGCTTCGGGATCGACATAGAAATTGTACTCGGCGGCCGGGGTGACGTTGCCGATGCCGTTGTCGGTGCCGCCCATGATCCACAGATGCTTCAGGGCTCCGGCGATGCGCGGCTCCATGGTGGCGGCGACCGCGATGTTGGTCAGCGGCGCCTGGGCGATCAGGCTGATCTCGCCGGGATTGGCCATGATGAGTTCGATCATGGCATCCACCGCATGGCGCGGTTCCGGGCGCTGCACGGTGGGCGCGAAGTGGGCGCCGCTCATGCCGTCGGGCCCGAACACGTAGGCGGCGTTGACGTGCTCACGCAGCAGCGGCTTGGGACAGCCGGGATAGACCGGCACCTGGCCGCCAAGGCCGGCGATCTCCAGCGTTTTCAGGGCGTTTTCGATCTGCTGCGGGAAAGCGATGTTGCCATTGCAGATCGTCACCGCTTCGAGCGTGACGTCCGGCTGCGCCGCCGCCACCAGGATGGAAAAGCAGTCGTCGCCGGCTGTGTCGGTATCGATGATGAGCCGCATGGGTCCGCCGCCAGAAATCGCACCGACCCTGCCGCACGGGTTCGCCCAAGGCAACTGCGGCAGATCAGTTCGCCCGCATTTTCCCGGTCAGCTTCATGACGTAGCCGATGACCTGGGCGACGGCCTTGAAGTGTTCGACCGGAATCGCCTCGTCGACTTCCACGGTGGCGTAGAGGGCGCGGGCGAGCGGCGGGTTTTCCACCACCGGTACGTTATGCTCCTTGGCTTTCTCGCGGATGCGCAAGGCCAGCGCATCGACGCCTTTGGCGACGCAGACCGGCGCCATGGTCTTGCCGGATTCGTATTTCAGCGCGACGGCGTAGTGGGTCGGGTTGGTGATGACGACCGTCGCCTTCGGCACTTCGGCGATCATGCGTTTCTTGGCGCGCTCCATGCGGATCTGACGGATGCGGCCCTTGACCATCGGATCGCCTTCGGTCTGGCGGTACTCCTCCTTGACCTCCTGCTTACTCATCCGGTTGCGCTTGATGAACTGGAAGTGCTGCATCAGGTAGTCGCCCAGCGCGATCACCGCCATTGCCGCCAGCGTCGCCGCCATCAGCTTGAACCACAGGTGATTCATGTCGGAGGCGATCGCGACCGGCGATTGCGTCAGCATCGATTCCAGCGTGCCGCGCTCGGGCCACAGCTGGGTCCAGATGGCGGCGCCGACGATGGCGATCTTGATCAGGCCCTTGACCATGGTCATCAGGCCTTCGATGCCGAACATGCGCTTGAAGCCGTTCATCGGCGACAGCTTCGACAGGTTCGGCTTGATCTTCTCGAAACTGAGCGTCGGACGGTGCTGGATGACATTGGCGGCGACGCCCGACACCATCATCAGTCCCAGCATCGGGCCGATGATGACGCCGAGCTTCATCATCAGGTGGCCCATCAGCCCCTGCAGTGTGCCGGGATCGATGCTGATCTGGTCGGGGTTGGCGAGGAAGGCGCGGAACAGCCCGGTTAATTCCTGCGAGGCCGACTTGGCGAAGATCGCCACCGCCAGGGTGCCGCCGAGCAGCAGGATGAAGGTGGTGACTTCCTGACTCGAAACGATGTCGCCCTGTTCGCGCGCCTGTTCGAGCCGGCGTTGCGACGGTTCTTCGGTCTGCTGGGATTCGTCGCGATCGTCAGCCATGGCTTGCCCCTAGAGGAACGTCCCCATCTGGGCGCCGTAAAAATTGAGGAACAAGGTCATCATGGTGCCGATCAGCAGCGTCAGGACGACGAAGCCGACCATGACGTTGAGCGGGGTGACGATGAAGAACACCTGCAATTGCGGCATCATCCGCGCCAGGATGCCGAAGCCGGCATTGATGGCGAAGCCGAACACGATGAAGGGGGCGGCAAGCTGGAAGCCGAGGCTGAATGCACCCGAAACGATGCGGATCGCCATTTCGGCCATATCGCCGGTCGGCAGCGAGGTTCCCGGCGGGATCAGGTGATAGGAGCCGGCGACGGCACCGATGGCGAGATGATGCAGATTGGCGCCGAAGATCATCACCACCGCCAGAATGGAGAGGAAGTTGCCGATCACCGCGCCCTGCTGGCCGTGGCTGGTGGGATCGAGCGCTTCGGCATAGGAAAGGCCGGTCTGGGCGGCGATGATGGTGCCGGCGACCGAGATCGCGCTCATGATGACGCGCGCCAGGGTGCCGACCAGGATGCCGACGGTGATTTCCTGGGCGATCAGCGCGACCAGCATGGCGGTGTTGGCGGGGGCCGTTTGCGGATAAGCGCCCGAGACGGTGGGGGCCAGCGCGACGGCAATGGCGAGGGCAACCATCAGGCGTACGCGCACGGGAACATTGGCGTCGCCGATCGGCGGCAACAGCATCACCATGGCGCCGGTGCGGGCGAATACCAGCAGATAGACGAGCACCGCTCCGGACAAGGTCGGCAGGGTGATCGTCATGACGCGCCTACTCCAGTAACGTTAATAGGCGGCGATGCGCTGCGTGATGTCGTTCCACAGTCCGCCCATGGCGGCGCCGGCGAACGGCAGCGAGATGAGCAGCACCACGAAGATGGCGATGATCTTGGGCACGAACACCAGGGTGGCTTCCTGGATCTGGGTCAACGCCTGCAACAGGCCGATGGCAAGGCCGACCACCAGCGCGGTCAGCATCGCGGGGGTGATGACTTCCAGCAGCACGTAGATCGACGACCGTGCAAAATCGATGGCTTCGGGACCGGACATACTCTCCCCGTCAAATCGGCATGTTCATGATGGACTGGTAGGCGGCGACGACCTTGTCGCGCACGGCGACCACGGTATCGAGGGTGATTTCGGCCTGGTTCACGGCGTTGACGACGTCGACGATGTCGGCCTTGCCGGAAAGGTGATTGGTGGCGGCCTGTTCGCCGGTCTTCATGGTCGAAACGGCATCCTTCATCGCATCCGTCAGGAAGTCGCCGAAGCTGCCGGCACCGGCCTGGGCGCTCGTCGCCGCCGTGGAGGCGGTGCTCGAGCCCATCGAGGCGACGGACTGGTAGGCGGCAGCGGCGGCGGCGGGAAGCACGGCCATGGTTCAGCTCACTTCTTCAAGAGGTCGACGGTGCGCGACAGCATCGCCTTGGTGGCGTCGATCACGGTCAGGTCGGCCTCGTAGGAACGCTGGGCTTCGCGCATGTCCATGATTTCGACCAGGCTGTTGACGTTGGGCAGCTTGACGTAGCCCTGCTTGTCGGCGAGCGGGTTGCCGGGATCGTATTGGGTACGGAAATCGCTGCGATCGGCGGCCGGTGTCGCGCTGCGCACCACCTCGGCGCCGAGTTCGCGGTCGAAGCTCGAGGTCATCGTGGGAATCTTGCGCCGATAGGGCTCGCCGCCCGCCGTCGAGGCGGCGGAATTGGCGTTGGCGATGTTCTCGGCGATCGTCTTCATGCGGTCCGACTGGGCCTTGAGGCCGGCGGCCGCCACTTTCATGGAAGTCGAGAAATCCATCTTCAGCTCCGTATCATTCGCGTATCAGCTGCCACGATCAACCGCCGCCCCGACCGATCGCGGTCTTCATCATCGAGATCGTCTTGGCATAGATGTTGGCCGCCGCCTGGTATTGCGCCTGGGTGTCGGCCACCTTGATCATTTCGGTTTCGAGCGACACCGAGTTGCCGCCGGCCGGAGCCGCGATATCGGGCGTGTCCTTGGTGGTGAAGGAATTGTGCGGCGCCGAAATCGCGATGTGGCGCGGATTGGTGGTGGTCAGCGTCGAGGCCGACTGGAACTGGGCCAGCGACGCATGCAGCGTGCTCGAGAAGTCCTGCGCCTTGAGGTCCTTCGGCGTGTAGCCGGGCACGTCGGCGCTGGCGACGTTCTGCGACAGCACGTCCTGGCGATGAGACAGCCAGCTCATGCGGTCTTTGAGCATCGACAGCAATGGAATGTCGCCGGTCGCCATGGCGCGCGCTTTTACCCAATCGTTACGCCAGAGAGGATGCCGCGAACAAATTAAGCCGCGATTAACACAACGGGAAAAAGCTGCCGGGCAAAAACGTCCCGGCATTAACGCCCGATTAAGCTTGATGGGCCTTTCATGCGCGCATGGATGCGCTCGACTTTGCCCGCTATTTCGCCGCCCTCTTGCTGGTTCTCGGCCTGATCGGGGCCGCCGGCCTTGCCACCCGCAAGTTCGGCCTGCCGGGCCTGGCCAAGCCCGCCGCGCTGCGCCGGATTCACATTGTGGAAACCTTGATGCTGTCGCCGCGCCAGAAGCTGGCGATCATCCGCCGCGATGATGTCGAGCATCTGGTGATGATCACCGCCACCGGCGCCAATGTGATCGAGACCGGCTTTAGCGCACCGCCGAAAGCGATCGTCGAACCGGTCGTCAAGCCCGCTGCGAAAACGGACGCCGCGCCATGATCCGCCGTCTTCTTATAATCGTTGCGGCGCTGGTCGTCGTCATGCTTCCGGGTGCGGCCCATGCCGCCAGCCATGTCGCCGC
>NZ_JBWZET010000170.1:0-6083 GCF_056722145.1 Rhizomicrobium sp.
TGGAAGTGATCGAACTGCCGCAGCCGCGTCGCGTGCGCTTCGATTGGCGCGGCCGGATCATGCAGACAAGTTACGTCAATTTTTATCTCGCCAACGGCGGCATCGTGATGCCCTCGTTCGACGACCCCAATGATGACAAGGCCGAGGCGGTGTTAGCGGCTTGTTTTCCAGGCCGCGACGTTTTGCAGGTGGAAGTGCTGGATTTGTTGCAAGGTGGCGGTGGAATCCATTGCATTTCCCTGGGAGAACCGGCGGCATGAGAACCGTCCATTTCGCCGCCACGCAGTTTTCTTGTTCCTGGGATTTGCGCGCCAACATCGAGAAAGCCAAGTATCTGGTGGTCGAAGCCGTCGATCTCGGCGCCAACGTGATCCTGCTGCAGGAGCTGTTCTCGACTCCCTATTTCTGCCAGGACCAGTCGCCGGAGCATTTCAAGCTGGCGGCGCCGATGGAAGGCCATCCGCTGCTCGCCGAGATGAGCGCGCTGGCGAAGGAATTGAAAGTCGTCCTGCCGGTGAGCTTCTTCGAACGTGCCGGCCATGCCTATTTCAATTCGCTGGCGATGATCGATGCCGATGGGCGCATCCTCGGCGTGTATCGCAAGACCCACATTCCCGCCGGTCCCGGCTACCAGGAAAAATACTATTTCACGCCCGGCGACACCGGCTTCCGGGTCTTCAAGACCCGTTATGGCACATTCGGCGCTGCCATCTGCTGGGACCAGTGGTTTCCCGAAGCCGCGCGCGCAATGGCGCTGATGGGAGCCGAGGCGCTGCTGTTTCCCACTGCGATCGGATCGGAACCGCCGCCGGCGCCGCCGCTCGACAGTCGCGATGCCTGGCGCCGCGTGATGCAGGGCCACGCCGCCGCGAACGCCATGCCGGTGATCGCGTCCAATCGCGTCGGCATCGAAGCGGGCGAGGCCGGTGAGCTGACGTTCTACGGCTCGTCGTTCATCGCCGACGGCACTGGCGCTTTCGTCGCCGAGATGAACCGCAGTGCCGAAGGCGTCATCACCGCCGCCTTCGATCTCGACGCCGTCGCCGAATCCCGCGCCGCCTGGGGCCTTTTCCGCGACCGCCGCCCCGAAATGTACAGCACGCTCACCCGCCACGGGTGATCCCTTTCTGCCTCCGCGGGCACACTTCTTTTCTGCCCCCGCGGGCACACTTCTTTTCTGCCCCCGCGGGCACACGATTTTCTTCGCCGGCACGTAGACCGTGGGGGAAGTCCCGCCACTTGGCGGGAAAGGGGGCTCCATTTGCCTCCGCCGCCTTCGCCGCTTAAAACTCCCCCCATGACCACATCCGCCACTGCTCTCCGCCCCAATGCCGTCGTCACCGTCGGCTCCGTCGAAATCGGCAATGCCAAGAAGTTGTCGATCATTGCCGGCCCGTGCCAGCTCGAAAGCCGCGCTCATGCCTTCGAGATGGCGACGGCGCTGAAGGAGATGTGCGCCAAGGCCGGCGTCGGCCTGATCTACAAGTCGAGCTTCGACAAGGCCAACCGCACCTCCGCCAATGCCGCGCGCGGGCTCGGGCTGGACGGGGCGCTGCCGATTTTTGCCGACATCCGCGAGACGCTCGACCTGCCGGTGATCACCGACGTGCACGAGCGCGAGCAATGCGCTGCCGTCGCCGAGGCGGTGGATGTGCTGCAGATTCCGGCCTTCCTGTGCCGCCAGACCGATCTGCTGATCGCCGCTGCGCGCACCGGCAAGGTGGTCAACGTCAAGAAGGGTCAGTTCCTGGCGCCGTGGGACATGAAGAACGTCATCGCCAAGATCGTCGACGCCGGCAATCCCAACGTGCTCGCGACCGAGCGCGGCGCCTCGTTCGGTTACAACACGCTGGTCAGCGATATGCGGGCGCTGCCGATCATGGCCGGCCTCGGCGCGCCGGTTGTGTTCGACGCCACCCATTCGGTGCAGCAGCCCGGCGGGCAGGGCACGTCCACTGGCGGCGACCGCACCATGGTGCCGTATCTGGCCCGCGCCGCGGTGGCGGTCGGCGTCGCGGCGGTGTTCCTGGAAGTCCACCAGGACCCCGACCACGCTCCCTCCGATGGCCCCAACATGCTGAAACTGAAAGATTTCCCCGCACTGCTGGAAGACCTCCTGGCGATCGACGCGATCACCAAAAAGCGCTTGGGTTGAAATTACGCCTCTTTCCGGATATATTACCGGATAGAGGTGACCCATGAGCGACGCCCAGAAGAAAGCCATCCAGAACTATCGCGCCCGTCTGGCCCGCAAAGGCCTGACGCGGGTGGAAGTGCACGTCCCCAAGGTCGACGTCGCCTTCGTGCGCGAAGTCGCGAGCGCATTGTCCGATCCGGCCCGCGCCGATCAAGTCCGGGCGGCGCTGAAGCGCCCCAACTCGATCTATTCCGGCATGACCCTCAAGGATCTGTTGTCGTGCGCTCCGTTGGAGGGCATCGATCTGACCCGCAGTAAGGACACCGGTCGGGACATCGATCTGTGAGCTATCTCGTCGATACCAACATCATATCCGAATTGCGCAAAGGGCAGTCCTGCAACCGGAACGTAGCACGTTGGCATCGTGAGATCGCAGAGGACGAAATTTATGTCAGCGTTCTGGTATTCGGTGAAATCCGCAAAGGAGCCGAAATGCTCCGGCGTCGCGATCCTGACAGGACGGGCATTTTGGAAGACTGGATGGTCGCTCTCAGTGCGTCCCTGGGAGATCGTGTTCTTCCACTCACTGCCGAAATCGCCGACGAATGGGGTCGGATGAGCGCGCGCCGCACGGTGCCGGTCGTCGATGGACTGCAAGCCGCAACGGCCAGAGTGCACAATCTGACGATGGCGACGCGCAACGTGTCCGATTTCGATGGGCTTGAGGTTGCGGTATTCAATCCGTTCGCGGCCTGATACGGAGCCCGGCATGCTGACCAAACGCGCCTTGCTGACATCGCTGACGGCTGCGGCGGTGCTGCCGCGGGCGTGGGCGGACGTGCCGGATTTGCGCCACCAGATGGCCGCTGCCGCGCTCGCCATTGCCAAGAAGCACATCCGCGGCGGCCGGGACGCGCCGTTCTTCAAGACGCCCTATGTCGATGCCGCCTTCAACGGCAACATCTTCGTATGGGACACCTGTTTCATCGCGACCTACGCGAAGTATCACCAGGACGAACTGCCGATCGCCGCCGCGCTCGACAATTTCTATCGCCTTGAGGAGCCCGACGGCTTCATCTGTCGCGAGTATCTGCCTGATGGCCGCGCGATGTGGCCGAAGACCCACCCCGTCTCGATCAATCCGCCGCTGTTTGCCTTCGCCGAGCTCGAGCTCTACGGCCAGTCGAACAATCGCGCGCGGCTGAAGACGGTCTATCCCAAGCTGGTCGCCCATTTCGATTTCCTCGTCCGCACCTATCGCGGCGACGATCATCTCTTCTTCAGCGACGCGCTCGGCTCGGGCATGGACAACATCCCGCGCTATCCCGACGGATGGCAGGACGACGGCAAAGGTATTCCCCTCAATAATCTCCATCCCGAACTCGTCAGGATCGAAGGTCTCAGCCAGCGCTGGAATCGCCAGGGCCGTTCGGTCGATTTCACCGCCCAGATGGCGCTGTTCGCCGACAACCTCGCCACCATCGCGGGGCAGATCGGCCGTCCGCAGGATCAAATCCGCTTCCGCATCTTCCACGCCGACATCGCCGCCGCGATCAACGAATTCTGCTGGAATGACGCCGACGGCTTCTATTACGACCTCGGCTACGGCCGGCAGATCCGCCGCAAGCACATCGGCATGTTCTGGACGCTGCTCGCGGGCGTGGTGCCGTCCGACCGGCTTGATCGCGTCCTCGCCCATCTCACCGATCCGAGCCAGTTCTGGCGCAAGGTGCCGGTGGCGGCGTTCCCGGCCGATCAGCCCGGCTTCAATCCCGCCGGCGGTTATTGGCTCGGCAGCATGTGGGCGCCTACGACCTACATGGTGATCCGCGGTCTCGATCGGGTCGGGCAGCATGCCTTGGCCGCGCGTCTGGCCCACGCCGCGTTCGATGCGGTCGCCGCGGTCTATCAGAAGACCGGCACGTTCTGGGAGAATTACGCGCCCGATGCCTACGCCCCCGGCACGCCGGCGCGGCCCGACTTCTGCGGCTGGACCGGCCTCGTGCCGCTCGCCATCGCGCGCGAATATCCCTGACCTGCCGTTGCGCCCGCGGAAAATCCATTCCACTTGACAACTAGGCGTCACCCTGTCGGCGCACCACAGTAGCGGTGGTTGCGCCAATGGGGGACGTTATGAAATCGCTTCTTGCGCTGTCGTTCGCCTTGGGTGTGATGACGCTTCAACCGGCGGATGCTCGGGCCTTTGACGCCTACGCGTGCATCCTGGGGATTGATTGCATCGACGTCAGCCACACGCCGGGCTCCAGCACCGGTCCGGCCAACGCCGACTTCCAGGATTTCTACGGCACGCAGCTCGGCCGCGATTTATCGGGCGACGCCTTCACCTGGACCAGCACGGTCACCCCGATCGGGGACTGGTTCGGGAAAGCTGATGACTTCAATGCCGGAATCCACGCGACCTATTTGTGGCACGACGGGGCGATCATCTGCTGCACCCTCGATGAGCCGTACACGATCATCGACGGCAATCTGCTGGGCGAGTTCGTCGGCTACGATCCGAACGGGATTTCCAACGCCGGCCAGCCGCTGTTCCCGGCATTCTTCGCGTTCGCCGGCGGTCCAACCGCGCTGGCCCCGATGGAATATGAATTGTCCGACGAGGCGATGGCATTCCTGTCGCCGGACGGCGCGTTTCATCCTGTCGACTTCGTCGGCATCCAGGACGGGTACGGTATCCTGGCGCATTGGGACTTCGGCTATTTCAATCTGGTCCCGGCCGAAGGGCCGCCGCTGGCCTCCGACCCCGAGCCGGCCGGTGCGCTCATCCTGCTGCCGGCGCTGGTGTTGCTGGGCTGGCGGTTCAGACCACGGTGATGAAGGCCATCACGATCCCGATCAGGGCAAGAAGGAGCAGCAACAGTTCGGCAACCGCGCAGATACCGAAGCCGGGGCCGCGCTTTTCGGCCGCCTTCATATAGCCGTCCATGTAGACGATGCGGCCCGCGATCCACACTAGACCGAGCAGCGGTGCGGCCCACGGCAGGATCGAAAAGTAGATCGTGGCCAGCCACAAAAGCGGAATGAAAACGGGAAGATGCTCCAGGGTGTTCATCTGGACTCTGAAGGCGCGCTCGAACTCCGGATGGCCCGTCATCGCAGGCGCGTTGACGCCGTGTTTGGAGCGCATCTGTCCGACCTGGATGCCCATATAGTAATAGACGATGATCGCGAGAATCGTGACCAAGGCGGAGCTGAGGACCACCGGTGACGCTTGCATGACGCTTCTCTCCCCGAAGTTGCCGTCTGAAGTGAATTGCATTTGTACAGGGATTCGCGCGGCTTAGGGGACATTTCTCAGGCCATTGGTGAGGTCGAATTTGCCCCATACGTCCCCGCTTGAAGGGGACGGTGCGAGGGCTTAAACGGGGCCGAGATTTACCCTGAAGGAGCGATGAATGACGGCAATTATCGACATTGAAGGCCGGGAGATTCTGGACAGCCGCGGCAATCCCACCGTGGAAGTGGACGTGCGTCTGGAAGACGGATCGTTTGGCCGGGCTGCCGTGCCGTCGGGCGCCTCCACCGGTGCGCATGAAGCCTGCGAGCTGCGCGATGGCGAGAAGCGTTATCTCGGCAAGGGCGTCGAGAAGGCCGTCGCGGCCGTCAACGGCGAACTGTTCGATGCCCTCTGCGGCATGGAAGCCGAAGAGCAGGTCCGCATTGACCGCGCGATGATCGCCCTCGACGGCACCCCGAACAAGTCGCGCCTCGGCGCCAATGCCATTCTCGGCGTGTCGCTGGCCGTGGCCAAGGCCGCTGCCGAAGCCGCCGTGCTGCCGCTCTATCGTTATGTCGGCGGCGCCAAGGCGAACGTCCTGCCGGTCCCGATGATGAACATCGTCAACGGCGGCGTGCATGCCGACAACCCGATCGACTTCCAGGAATTCATGATCCAGCCGGTCGGCGCGCCGTCGTTCAAGGAAGG
>NZ_JBWZET010000171.1:0-9538 GCF_056722145.1 Rhizomicrobium sp.
TAACGATCCTGGCCCGGCAGCCAGACTTCGATGTCGTAGGTCTTCTGCGCCCCGAAGCCCATGTCGCCGGTGCACAGCGTGACGACGCGATGCGGCAAGTTGAGAAGCTTCAAGATGTTCTGGGCGCAATCGGTCATGCGCTCATGCTCGGCCGGTGACTGCTCCGGCGTGCAGATCGACACTAATTCGACCTTGGAGAACTGATGCTGGCGGATCATGCCGCGGGTATCGCGCCCGGCGGCACCCGCTTCGGCGCGGAAGCACGGCGTCCACGCGGTGACCCGCATCGGCAGCTTGTCTTCGTCGAGGATTTCCTCGCGCACCAGATTGGTCAGCGGCACTTCGGCGGTGGGGATGAGACCGAAACGGCCTTCGCCGGCGCTGGCCCAGAACAGATCCTCTTCGAATTTCGGCAACTGGCCGGTGCCGAAGAAGGCCTCGTCGCGCACCAGCAGCGGCGGCACCACTTCGGTGTAGCCGGCCGCGGTCTGGGTATCGAGCATGAACATGCCGAGCGCCCGTTCGAGCTTGGCGAGGCCGGCCTTCAGATAGACGAAGCGGGCGCCCGAGACCTTGCCGGCGCGTTCGAAATCCATCATCCCCAGGGCTTCGCCAAGTTCGAAATGCTCCTTGGGCTTGAAATCGAACCGCGTCGCCGAACCGAAGCGGCGTTCCACCACTTCCACATTGTCGTTCTCGTCGGCGCCGAACGGCACGCCCGCGGCCGGCAGATTGGGCAGCACGGCGAGCGCCTTGGTCAGCTCGGCCTCGAACTCGCGCGCATCGGCCTCGTCCTTCTGGATCGCCGCCTTCAGGCTGGCCACTTCGTCGAGCAGCGACTTCGCCAGCGCCTCGTCCTTGGCTCCCTTGGCCTTGCCGATGGCGCGCGAGGCCTCGTTCTGGCGGGCGCGGTGCTGTTCGAATTGGGTCTTGGCGCCGCGCCACTTGGCGTCCAGCTCCAGGATCGCGTCGGCGACCTTGGCGGCGTCTTCGGCATAGGCCGGCCGCCGCGCCAGGGCTTCGACGAAGGCGTCACGATTGTCGCGAATGAATTTGAGGTCGTGCATGACAGAGTCTCCCGGGGGGCCGGTAATGCCACGGGCGGGGACAGGGGTCAAAACTTTGTCGGCAATCGACAAAAGCCGCCGGCTGCCGGCACTCCTGTCCGCCCAGGAGCAGCGCGGCGGACGCCATTCGGCAATATAATTGTTCTCGTTAAATGGGGTCAGAGTGAGCTAGCCCGGCTTTCCCGGACAGGGTTGAAGAGCAACATCGCTCAGATTTTCGAACGCGACTGGGCTTAGGAAGCGCAGCGTAGCATGGGCTCGCTGGCGGTTATAGAACACTTCGATGTAGTCGAAGATCTTCGTCCGGGCTTCTTCCCGGGTGGCGAACCGGCAGTGGTGAACCAGCTCGTTCTTGAGATTGCCGAAGAAGCTTTCGACCACGGCGTTGTCATAGCAATTGCCTTTGCCGCTCATACTGATGTCGGCGCCGATCTGGTGCAGTTTGGCTTGGTACTCTGAACCGACATAGGCCGTGCCACGATCGCTGTGATGGATCAAACCGGCTTCGGGATGGCGCAGATCGAGTGCCATCTGCAGGGCACTCAGACCCAAGACTTGGTCGCGCTTATGCCCCATCGCCCACCCCACGACACGCCGCGAGAAGAGATCGAGCACGACCGCCAGATGCAGCCATCCGGAACCGGTTGCCACCACCGTCATATCCCCGGCCCAGACGCGATTGGGCTGCGGGACAAAGAAGTTCTGCTTCAGAAGATTGGGCGCCGGCGGCGCGAGCTTGTGATGCTCCGACATCACCCGGAACCGGCGCTTGCGAAGCGCTTCGATGCCGTTCTGACGGCGTAATCGGGCAATGCGGTGACGCCCGCAGGCGATGCCTTTGGCGTTCAAAACCTTCCACGTCTTATAGGCGCCATAAGCTTGACGGGCTTGCACATGCAGCGCCCGGATTGCCCGCAAGAGGTCCCGGTCTTCGCTCGCGTGGCGGCTCTCGGGCCGGTTCAGCCACTCGTAGAAGCCACTGCGCGACACGCCCAATACCGAGCACTGCCGGGCAATGCTGAACTGCTTGCGATGCCGCCACACGAACGCGTACTTCACGGCAGTTCTTTCGCAAAGTACGCCGCGGCTTTTTTTAGGATGTCACGCTCCTCGGTGACCTTCTTCAGCTCACGCTTGAGTCGCCCGACCTCGCTCTCGTCCGAGGCCGGTTTGCGCCCGGCACCGCGAAAGGCCTTCTCGCCTTGGCTCCCAAGCTGGTCCTTCCATTTGTAAAGCTGGTTGCGCCGAATGCCCAGTTCTAGCGCCAACTCGGAAGCCGGCTTTTGCCCAAGTTCCAGCAGGCGAACCGCCTCAAGCTTGAACTCCCGGCTGTGTCGAACACGGGTTCCCATCAGACACCTCCTCGGGGATACTATCCCCTCTCAAAAGTGTCCGGAATTCCCGGGCTAGCTCAGAGTGGATTTTTCGACCGCCCGCCTCGCCTGCCGCGCCGGCGAAAAAATCCACTCTGACCCCATTTAACGCATAGCGCTGCTCCGGATTTGTTGATGCGGGGGCGGCGGATCGGGCTGGACACGCGCCGCAACTGCGGCATCATGGCGGTATGGCGCATCGTTTGAAGAAACCTCCACCGAGCAAAGCCAAGCTTCTGCGGAAGGCGAGGAAGTTCATCGCCACCGAGATCGCCGACATGTGGTGCCGCAATCCGGCGGGGCACGACTGGCTGGTGCGCCATGTGGAACGGCAGAACGGGCGCTGCGCCTATTGCGGCATCCCGATGTTCATGCCGCCGAAATACAAGCCGCCGAAGCGCGACAAGGACGGCCGCCGGGCGACGCTCGACCACGTCGTGCCGCTGGCGCGCGGCGGCGCCGACAGCGAAGACAACACGGTCGCGGCGTGCGAGGCCTGCAACAGGGAGAAGGCCGTCAAGCCGGCGCTGGCGTTCCGGATGAGCGCGTTCTGCGTCGCCCGCAAAGCCTTCGCCGCCAAGGTGCCGGCGCACGTCGAAAAAACGGTCGTCGTGAAGCTCCGCCGCCGGCCGCCGCCGAAATAAGCCTACTCTTCCGCGTCGGCTTCGGCGCGTTCCTTGTCGCGCTTCTTCTCGATCGCTTTCACGATCCAGATCGAAACTTCGTAGAGGAACACCAGCGGCACCAAGAGGCTCAGCATCGAGAAGATGTCGGGCGGCGTGAAGATCGCGGCCAGTGCGGCGATGCCGACGATGGCGTAGCGGCGCGAGGCCCGCAGCATGTCGGAGGTGACGATGCCGACGCGGCCGAGCAGCGCCAGCGCCACCGGCAGCTGGAACGTCAGCCCGAAGGCGAAGATCAGGGTCGTGACGAAATCGAAATAGTCCGAGACCTTGACCATCATCTGGATCGGCAAGGCGTCCTTGCCGCCCTTGCTCTCGAAGCCGAGGAAGAAGGTCAGCGCGTTCGGCAGCATGACGTAATAGACAAAGGCCCCGCCGGCGATGAACAGCACCGGCGTCGCCAGCAGGAACGGCAGGAACGCCTTGCGCTCGTGGCGATAGAGGCCCGGCGCCACGAACATCCACACCTGCGAGGCGATCACCGGAAAGGCAAGGCACAAGCCGGCGAACAGGCCGACCTTGGCGTTGGTGAAGAACTTCTCGTAGACCTGGGTGTAGATCAGCTGGCGGCCCGGCTGGTTGCCCATCGCGTGGGCCAGCGGCGTGGTCAGGAAGTTGTAGATCGGATCGGCGAAGGCGAAGCAGATGATGAAGCCGACAAGCAACGCCAGCAGCGAATAGACCAATCGCTTGCGCAGTTCGATCAGATGCTCGAGCAGCGGAGCCTTGGAGGATTCGATTTCGGATTCATCGGTGGCGGTGCGATTGCTCATGGCGCTGGCGGATGCTCGGTTGGCGGCAGCGGCTGGTCGGGATGGAGCGGCTCGGGCGCCGGTTCGGCGTGATCGATGACCGGCTCGGGCACAGGTTCGGCGACCGGTTCGGGCTCAAGGCTGACCGACGGGCCGGTCATGACGTCGTTCAACTGCTGCTCAACTCCGGCGAGCGGGCGCGAATTGCGCAACTCGTCAAGCTCCTTGCGCAGCTCATCGAGTTCGCTCTGGCGCGCCATGTCGTCGAAGCTGCGGCGGAACTGATCGGCCATGCCGCGGGCCTTGGCGGTCCATTGCCCCATCTTCCGCATCAGTTTGGGCAGGTCCTTGGGCCCCACCACAACGAGGGCCACCACCAGGACCAGGAGCATATGGCTCCAACTAAGATCGGGAAACATCAGGATGCCCCAGAGAGCGCCGCAGGATTAATGCGCGGCAGGATCCTTGCTCTCCGGCTTCTGCTCGATCGGCTTGGGATCGGCGGGCTTGGCCTCTTCGTCGGCCATGCCCTTCTTGAAGCTTTTGATGCCCTTGGCGAAGTCGCCCATGATGTCGGACAGCTTGCCCTTGCCGCCGAACAGCAAAAGGACGATCGCAGCGAGGAGCAGCCAATGCAGGGGTCCGAAACTGCCCATGATATTTCTCCTTAGCTCCGGCGCGGGGGAGGCCGGAAACCCCTTCTTAAAGACCGGGTTATGCCCGGATGCAAGCGCCGACCGGCGGTCCGCCTGTCACGCCTGCGTCAGCCGCCGATCACCTGGATTTCGGCGTAGCGGTCGAATGCCGCCGCCAGGGCCCCCAGCCGCTTGCCGACACTGTCGTCGGCGATGGCACTGCGGCGGCGGTGAACCTCCAGGATCAGCTTGGATGGGGTCAGCCGCAGCCGGTAATGGGCAAGTTCCGCCGCCGCCGAGGCCGACAGGTCGAACCCCACCCTTGCGGCCAGCCCGATCCGCAGCGCCCGGCGCTCGTCCGGCTTGTCCATCAGACCCTTGAGACGCAGATCGGGCGGAATGTCCTGGTCGCCGGCGTAGCGGTGGAAGGTGGCGGCGGCGATGAAGGCGCGGGCGCGGTGGTCGGCGCCGCCATAGGGCATGTTCAGCACGTCGTCATAGGTGCCGCGGGTGCGATGATCGGGATGGCGCCGCCAACCGAGATCGCTGAACAGGCAGGCCGCCAGCCTGAGCCGGCGGTAATAGGCATTCTCGTCGTTGAACAGCGGCGCACCCCAGGCGAACAGTTCCATGGCGTGGGCCGGATTGCGACTGACGCGGGCGTTCTCGCCGGCGGCGAAATCGAGCAGCGGGTCCTTGGCGCGCTCCTCGGCACCGAGCCGCGAAAACACCATCCCCTCGCGCACGCCGTTGGCGGAGATCACCAGATTGCGGAAGCGCGAAAAGGTCAGAAGCCGTTGCAGCACGATGGCGCCGTAGGGCAAGAGCTCGGTGCGCCGCCGCGATACCACCGCCAGCAGCTCGAGCGACTTCTTGCCCTGCTTGGCCAGCACCTGACACAGCTCAAGCGCCCGCTCCGAGGGAATGGTGTAGTTCTGCAGCATGTGCAGCGGATACTGCTCGCGCAGCATGTCGACGCGGGCGATCGAGCGCCAGATGCCGCCGACCAGGTAAAGGGTCCGGCCCGCCTGCCCGGCAAGCGGCTCCCAACGCTCCAATTCCTCATCGACGAGAGAGCGGGTGCGGTCGAGATCGCCCTTCGACAGATCGGCCAGCCGGAGCGGCCCGAACGGCAGCGAACACGCCTCGCCGGTGCGCCCACCTGCCACCGTCACCATGTCGAGACTGCCGCCGCCGAGATCGGCGACCAGCCCGTCGGCATCGGGCACCGCGGCGATGACGCCCTCGCCCGCCAGCCGCGCCTCTTCCGGGCCGGTCAGCACTCGCACCGTGCCGCCCCAGGCGCTTTCGGCGCGGCGGACGAATTCGGGGCCGTTTAACGCATCGCGCGCCGCCGCCGTCGCCACCGCCTCACGCGAGTCGACGCCGAGCTTGTCGACCAGATGACGATAGCGACGCAGCGATTCCAGCGCCAGCTCGACGCCGTCCTTGTACAAAAGGCCGGTGGTGCCGAGTTCCTTGCCGATGGAGCAGATGGTCTTTTCGTTGTGGAGGGTGTGAGCGGTGCGGGTCAGTCCGTCGAACACCACCAGGCGCACCGAATTCGAGCCGATATCGACGATGGCGATGCGGCTGCGCCGCGCGGCGGCGCGCGCGACCATGTCTTCGCCGAGATCGACCGGAAGGGAACTGTTCATGCTCAATCGCGGCGCTGGACCGGACGGGGCTGCTTGATGCGGAGGGCGCGGCCGCGTCCCGACAGTGATGGATTCGTCATAAAGTAGGTATGTGCAGAAAATGCGTCGGCCTCGCCGGACGCTTCGTCGCGGGCATAGCAGCCGTCGGATTTCATGCGCCAGGACTGCGCCTGATCCTTCAACTGGGCGACCAGGATCTGGTCCAGCACCTGCTGATGCACGGTGGGGTTGTCGATCGGCACCAGCGATTCGACGCGGCGGTCGAGATTGCGCGGCATCCAGTCGGCCGACGAAATCCACACCTTGGCCTTGGGATGCGGCAGGCCGTAGCCGTTGCCGAAAGCGGTGATGCGGCCGTGTTCGAGGAAGCGCCCGACGATCGATTTGACCCGGATGTTGTCGCTGAGCCCGGGCACGCCCGGCTTCAGGCAGCAGATGCCGCGGGCGATGATGTCGATGCGCACACCGGCCTGACTCGCCTTGTAGAGTTCGTCGATCATGTCGGAATCGACCAGCGAGTTGAGCTTGATCCAGATCGCCGCCGGCTTGCCGGCCCGCGCGAACGCGATTTCCTGCTCGATGCCGGCGAGCAGGGTCTCGCGCAAATTCAGCGGCGAGATGGCGAGCTTTTCAAGCCCGCTCGGTTCGGCATAGCCGGTAATATAGTTGAACACCTGCGCCGCATCGCGTCCGAGCGCCGGGTCGGCACTGAACAGCGACAGATCGGTGTAAACCTTGGCGGTGATCGGGTGATAGTTGCCGGTGCCGAAATGGCAATAGGTGTGAAGCTGGCCGTTCTCGC
Source organism: Rhizomicrobium sp. (assembly GCF_056722145.1). NCBI lineage: Bacteria > Pseudomonadati > Pseudomonadota > Alphaproteobacteria > Micropepsales > Micropepsaceae > Rhizomicrobium > Rhizomicrobium sp. The sequence continues at coordinate 6,971 of NZ_JBWZET010000171.1, forward strand.
GCCGCACCACCAGGCTGACCTTGGCGTGGGTCTTGAGATCGATGAAGCCGTAGACCACCTGGACCCCGGCGCGTTCGAGATCGCGCGCCCATTTGATGTTGGCGGCCTCGTCGAAGCGGGCCTTGAGTTCGACCAGCGCAGTGACCGATTTGCCGGAATCGGCGGCTTCGATCAGCGCACTGACGATCGGGCTGTCGGCCGAGGTGCGATACAGCGTCTGCTTGATCGCCACCACATCGGGATCGGCCGCCGCTTGGCGCAGGAACTGCACCACCACGTCGAAGCTTTCGAAGGGGTGATGGACGAGAATGTCCTTGGCGCGGATGGCCGCAAAACAATCGTCGCCGTGCTCGCGGATGCGTTCGGGAAAGCGCGCCACGAACGGCTTGAACTGCAGATCGCCGCGCTCCTTGAGGATCAGCTGCTTGAGATCGGCGGTGCCCAGCATTTCCTCGACGCGCACCACCTCCTCGTCTTCGAGGTCGAGATGGTCGGCGATGAAGGTGCGCAGATCGTCGGCCATCGCCGCGGTGCACATCATCAGGATCACCGAGCCGCGCCGCCGCCGCTTGAGCAGCGACTCGAACATCAAGACCAGATCTTCGGCCTCTTCTTCGACTTCGACGTCGCTGTCGCGGATGACGCGGAACAGGCCCGAGCCCTTCACCGTGTGACCGGGGAACAGCTCGTGCAGGTGCATCTCGATCACCTCTTCGAGCGGAATGAAGCGGGCGTGGCGGCTTTTGCCCTTCTCCTTGGCGGGCCCCGGCAGGCGCACGAAGCGTTGCAGCTGCGGCGGCACCGGCAGCAGCGCCATCACTACGCGTCCGTCGCGCACCCGCGCCAGCTTCAGCGCCAGCGAAAAGCCGAGGTTGGGAATGAACGGAAAGGGATGGGCCGGATCGATCGCCAGCGGCGTCAGGACGGGGAAAATCTGTTCGTGGAAATGGGCGTCGAGCCAGACGCGGTCGGCATCCTTCAAATCCTTGGCGCCGATCACCGCCAGCCCTTTGTCGGCCAGCTCCGATTTCAGTTCGCGCCAGACCCGCTGCTGGTCGGCGATCAGGCGGCCGGAGAATTCCGCGATCTTGGCGAGCTGCTGGGTCGGCGACAGGCCGTCGTCACTGATGGACGCGACACCCTCCTTCACCATCCCGAGCAAGCCGGCGACGCGCACCATGTAGAACTCGTCGAGGTTGGACGACGAAATCGACACGAACCGCAGCCGCTCCAGCAGCGGATGGCGCGTGTTCTGGGCCTCTTGCAGGACGCGGCCGTTGAAGGCGAGCCACGACAGTTCCCGGTTGACGAACCGCTCCGGCGAATTGGGCGCGATCACCGGCAGCACCGCACAAGCCGGCGCCGGCGCCAGCGCGACCTCGGCCGCATCGCGACTCTGTTCGGCCGTCAATTCGGGATGGTTTTCATTTGTCATCAAGGGCTTACCGTGAACCCGCCCGTCAGGGTAAAGCAAAACATGGGTCCTGTCATGCGGCGATCATAGGCAGCGTCTACCAACAAACCCTGACATAATGGCAGTGTCTTCGGAGAAACCGGCGGGCGGGGGCAGTATGCGGATCATCTGGGTGCTATGCGCGTTGCTGGTTGCGGCGGCGGCCGACGCCGATCCCGCCTACAAGATCGTCCAGGATGTGCCGCTGGCCGGCGGGCGACTGCAGATCCTGGAAGATGCGCGTCTTGGCGCCGGCCTTGAAAAGCAACTATGGGCTACGTGCGTCGATCCGCTGTTCGTGCTGGGCGATGACGATCCGGCTGCCCAGCCGTTTCGCACCCAGCCGCTCGCCCCCGCCAAGCTGCGCCAATTGGATGCGAAGGGCGCGGTCGTGCTCGACATCGTGCTGCAAGACAATGCGCCAATCGCCCGGATCGAACCGCAACGGATCGGTGCCACGCTGATGATCCGCGCCGACGATACCGCCTGCATGGGCACCTACACCGGACAGGCCATCACCTTCCACAATCTCGCCGGCGGACGGTTGATACCGGCCATGGCAACCGATGCCGCGGGCAAGTCGAGCGCGGTGCGGGTCCTGGAATCCGACAAAACCGGCTGGCGCTTCGTGCGCAGGGCACCGAACGATATCGTCATCGAAGCGCTTTGGTGCCGCCCCGATTTCGAGGCCGAAAAACGCGACCCGAAGCACGAAACGCATTTCCAGATGCGCTACATCACGTATCGCTATGACGGTCACACTTGGCGCTTCGCCGAACACGATCGTCCGGGCTTCTGGGAGAGCGAAGACGGTTTGCCGGCGCACTCGCGCTTTCCGAAGGTCGAATAAATCACGCCCCTCTCCCCTTGTGGGAGAGGAAGAAAAATCACGGGGTTAGCGGCGCGCCGTAAAGTCCTGCGAACGGGCAAGAATGGCGCGGCGCTAACTTCGATGATTTTTCAGGTGAGGGGTAACGGGCACATCCCCCTCACCAGCAAAATCTAGCGCTTAGCGGCGAAGCATGTAGACGTGATCGTTCTTGCGCGCCGCTAAGTGCAAGATTTTGCGTCCTCTCCCACAAGGGGAGAGGGGAACTTACTCGACCTTCGGAAAG
>NZ_JBWZET010000172.1:0-4286 GCF_056722145.1 Rhizomicrobium sp.
TGCTGGAGATCACATGCGGCATCAGGTCCAGGCCGACCAGATCGATCAGGCCGAACACGCCGGTCTTGGGGATGCCCATGGGCTTGCCGATGACGGCGTCGGCTTCCTCGACCTCCAGTCCGGCGTCCATGGCTTCGACCACCGCCGTCTGGATCCAGTAGACGCCCAGGCGGTTGGCGATGAAGCCGGGGCTGTCCTTGCAGTCGACGATGGTCTTGCCCAGCATGACGTCGGCGAAGCGGCTGACGCCGGCGACGGCGTCGTCCCTGGTTTTCGGCCCCCTCACCACTTCCAGAAGCCGCATGTAGCGCGGCGGATTGAAGAAGTGGGTGATGCAGAAATCCTTCTGGAAGCGCTCAGGCAACCCCTGCACCAGCACCGACAGCGGAATGGTGGAGGTGTTGGACGACACCACCGAGCCCTCTTTGCGCACGGCCTCGATGCGGGCGTAAAGATCCTGCTTGATGTCCAGGCGCTCGATCACCGCCTCGACGATCCAGTCGCAATCGGCCAACTGGTCGAGGTGATCCTCGATGTTGCCGGGCGTCACCAGCTTGGCGGCCCGCTTCGACATGAAGGGGGCCGGGTCGGCCTTCAGCAGCTTCTCCACCGCGCCTTCGGCGATGGCGTTGCGGTTGGCGGCGCCCGCCGGCACGATATCGAGCAGCAGCACGGGCACGCCCGCATTGGCGACATGAGCGGCGATGCCCGATCCCATCACCCCGGCCCCGATGACGGCGACTTTGCGGATTTCGCTCATCACACCCTCTCCAGCACCGTCGCGATGCCCTGGCCGCCGCCGATGCACATGGTGGCGAGCGCGTAGCGTCCGCCGGTGCGCGGCAGCAGCGACGCCGCCTTGCCGGTGATGCGGGCGCCGGAAGCGCCGAGCGGATGGCCGATGGCGATCGCACCGCCGTCGATATTGACCTTCTCCGGATCGAGGTCGAGATCGCGAATGCAGGCCTGCGCCTGCGAAGCAAACGCCTCGTTGAGCTCGACCACATCGAGGGCATTCGCCTTGATGCCGGCGCGCTCGAGCGCCTTGCGGCTGGCCGCCACCGGTCCAATGCCCATGATTTCGGGGGCGCAGCCGGCGACCGCGATCGATACCACGCGGGCAAGCGGCACCAGGCCATGATGCTCGGCATAATCGGCGGAGCAAACCAGCGTGACCGCGGCCCCGTCGGTCAGCGGCGACGCGGTGCCGGCGGTGATCGTGCCGGCCTGATCGAACGCCGGTTTCAGTTGGGCGAGCGCCTCGCGGGTGGTGTCGGCGCGGATGCAGCCGTCGACATCGACGCGGCCCTTCTTGGTTTCGATCGGGATGATTTCATCCGTCAGCAGACCATCGGCCTGGGCTTTGGCCGCCTTCTGGTGCGAGCGCAGCGCGAATTCCTCTTGCGCGGCACGCGGAATATCCCACTGGCGGGCGACGTTTTCGGCGGTGTCGCCCATGCCCATGTAGGCGCCAGGCAGGGAGCGGGCAAGTTCGGGGTGGGGAAACAGGTTGAATCCTGTCATCGGTACCCGGGTCATACTCTCGACCCCGGCACAGATGAATGCCTCACCCGCTCCCAACTGGATGGCGCCTGCAGCGGAATGAATGGCTTGCATGGAGGAGCCACAAAAGCGGTTGATCGTCTGTCCGGCAACGGTTTGCGGCAGTCCGGAAAGCAGCACGACGAGACGGGCCATGTTGAGGCCCTGCTCGCCTTCGGGAATGGCGCAGCCGAGGATCAAATCCTCGATATCGCCCGGCGTGATCTGGCGCTGCGCGACGAACTGGCGAACGAGCTGCGCCGCCATTTCGTCCGGCCGCGTCCCGGCCAGGGCACCCTTCTTGGCGAGCGTAAAGGGCGTGCGCGCATAACCCGCAATGACCACGGTCTTCATGGCGTTCTCTCCTGGCTGGTGGGGGCCGGAGAGATGGAAGGAACGCTTCCTCGCCTCAGGCCGGATTGGCGGCGATGCCCTTCTGCTCCAGGGCGTCGACCGTGAGCTTTTCGATGTCGCGCAATTCGCGCAGCGTCTGGTCGAGCGCCTGCTTCTGCTCCTCGAGCTGGCGCGAACGCTCGCGCACCTTGTTCAGCAGCAGCTGCATCTGTTCGACCTGGGTGACGTCGACCACGTAGAGATCGAGAAACTCCTTGATCTCCCGAATCGAGAAGCCGAGCCGCTTGCCGCGCAGGATCAGGATCATGCGGGCCCGGTCGCGATGGGTGTAGACCCGCGTCGCACCGGCGCGCTGCGGCGTAATCAGCCCCTGGTCCTCGTAGAAGCGGATAGTCCGCGCCGTGAGATCCAAATCGCGCGCCAGCTCGGTTACCGAATAGATCTTTTCCATCCGCAAGACCCCCGGTGACGGCAAACGTTCGTATAGGGAAGCCATATGCCCTATTGGTCACCTTTCTGCCGCAGATATACGTCGAGTTCATGCGATTTTCCAAATGGATATCTACTCAGCGTCGCCGCCGGCCTGTTCCTGGGCGACGAGGTCCTTCTTCGAAAGTTTGCCGACCATGGTCTTGGGCAATTGCTGGCGCAGTTCGATCGTCTTCGGCATCTCGATGCGTGACAGGTAGCCGGAGAGGAATTCCTTGAGTTCGGTCGGGGTGGCGCGATGGCCCTCGCGCAGGCAGACAAACGCCTTGGGCGCCTGGCCGCGATAAGGATCGGGCACCCCGATCACCACCGCCTCATTGACCGCCGGATGCTGGTATAGCGCCTCTTCGATCACCCGCGGATAGACGTTGTAGCCGCCGCACAGGATCACGTCCTTGATGCGGTCGACGAGATAGACATAGCCGTCCGCATCGATGTAGCCGATGTCGCCGGTGCGCAGGGCGCCGTCGGTCATCACCGCTTCGCTGTCCTTGGGCCGGTTCCAATAGCCCGCCATCACCTGCGGGCCGCGGACGCAGATCTCGCCCTTCTCGCCGACGCCCATTTTCTCGCTACGGGCGATCGGCGAATAGACCTCCACGACCGTGCCTTGCAGCGGCAGGCCGACCGAGCCGGGCTTGCCGCCGGTCGCGAGCGGATTGCAGGTCGCCACCGGCGAGGTCTCCGACAGGCCATAGCCTTCCACCAAGCGGCATCCGGTGAGGGCTTCGAAGCGATGCTTCACTTCCAGCGGCAGCGGCGCCCCGCCCGAAATGCAGGTCCGAATCGACGACAGGTCGAGCTTGTTGTGCTCGGTCGCGCCGATGATGGCGGTGTAGATCGTCGGCACGCCGGGAAACATCGTCGGGCGCTTCTTGGCGATCGTCTTCGTCACCTGATCGAGTTCGAAGCGCGGCAGCAGGATCAGTTCGGCGGCAAAGGCGATGCCGAGATTCATCCCGACCGTCATCGCAAAAACATGGAACAGCGGCAACACCAGCATCATCCGCTCCTCGCCCGGGCGCGGATCGGGCAGCCAGCGATAAAGCTGATCGACGTTGGCGGAGAGGTTGCCATGAGTCAGCATGGCGCCCTTGGGCACGCCGGTGGTGCCGCCGGTGTATTGCAGCACCGCAATGTCGTTCCGCGGATCGATCTCGGCGGCCTCGACCTTGCCGTCGTTGGCGATCAGCCTGTCGAAACGGATATGGCGCGGATCACTCGGCACGTCGGCGATTTCCGAGCGCTTGAAGACCGAGAACAGCGCGCTCTTCACCGCGGTGAGGATGCCGCTCATGGGGCAGACCACGATGCGCTCGAGAGAGGTCTCGCCAAGCGCCGCGGCCACCTTCGGATAGATCTGGCGGATATCGAGCGTCACCATCAGCGTGGTGCCGGAATCCTCGATCTGGTGGCGCATTTCGCGCTCGACATAGAGCGGATTGAAATTGACGACGATGCCGCCGAGCCGCAGCACCGCGAAATAGCAGATCACGTAGTACGGCGTGTTCGGCAGGCAGAGCCCGACGCGCGATCCTTTTTTCACGCCCAGTTGCTGAAGCCCGCGCGCCGCCTGCGCCACCAGCCGGCCGAGTTCGCCATAGCTGGTGCGGTGGCCGAGGAAATCCATCGCCGGGCGATCGGCAAAGCGCTCAACCGCGCGATCAAGGATCGCGGTCAGCGGCTCGCAAGCGACGGCCTGCGCCGCGGCTGCTGACAGTTCGAAGGGCACCGCGTTGGCGGTCATCTCGTCTCCCTACGATGCGTGGCCTTCCTGGTCGCGGCCTCTTGGCGGGTCGCTCACAAGCAGTATTAGAATACCTCTAATTTCAATTCGTCAAGCATATGACGTATACGTTAAGTCGATTTTCTCGCGCAAATGCGCCATATTCTCAGCTTGA
>NZ_JBWZET010000173.1:0-3242 GCF_056722145.1 Rhizomicrobium sp.
CATCGAGACCGCGATGAACGCCGGCGCCCCCGTGGCCGAAACGAAAGCGGAGACGAGCTGGAAAATCCGTTTCCAGCTTGCCCGCGACGCCCTCGTCAACGGCACGCGGCCACTCGCCCTGCTCGACGAATTGCGCGCGCTCGGCCCGTGCGAGATAGAACCCATTACCGCCGAAATCCCGGCGCTCCACGATCTCAATCCGGCGGAATGCCATCTCGGTTGGGACATTCTCCTCAAGACGCATCACCCGCGCGCCGCGATCGAAGACGTCTTCATCTTCGTCGGCGACGACGCGACTCTTTCGATCGAGCCCGCCGTTTCCGCCGCCAGTCTTGCCGTTTCAGAGTCTGCTCCCCCCGCAGCAACGAACGACAGACCGGCGGCGGCGCAGTCCATCGGCTACACCGTGCGCGTGCCTGCCGAGCGGCTCGACGAACTGATGAACCGCGTCGGCGAACTTGTCATCGCCCAATCGCGGCTGAAGCAGGTCGTCGCGTTTTCCTCCGACGTCAACCTGCATTCCGTCGCCGAGGAAATCGAACGGCTCGCCTCGGAACTGCGCGACTCGATGATGAGCGTGCGCATGGTCCCGATCAGCCAGCTCTTCGGCCGCTTCCGCCGCCTGATCCACGACCTTGGCCGCGACACCGGCAAGGTGATCGAATTCCAGACATCCGGCGAAACCACCGAGCTCGACAAGAACGTCATCGAGCGTCTGGCCGATCCGCTGATCCACCTGATCCGCAATGCCGCTGACCACGGCCTCGAAACCGCAGCGGAACGCCGCGCCGCCGGCAAGCCGGATGCCGGACGGGTGTTGCTCAGCGCCCGCCAAGCCGGCACCGAAGTCATCATCTCGGTCAGCGACGACGGCCGCGGCATCGATGTCGAGCGCGTGCGCGCCAAGGCCGAAAAGAACGGTCTCATTCCCGCGGGTGCGGTGTTGAACGAGGCCGAAACGCTGCAGTTATTATTCGCGCCCGGTTTTTCGACCGTCGAAAACGTCACCAATCTTTCCGGCCGCGGCGTCGGCATGGACGTGGTCAAGCGCACGGTGGAAGCGTTGCGTGGCGCCATCGACATTTCCAACCGCCCAGGCGCGGGGGCCGAAGTCGCCCTGCGCATTCCGCTGACGCTCGCCATCATCGACGGGCTTCTGGTGCGTGTCGGACAGGGCCGCTACGTCATTCCGCTCGCCTCCGTGGAAGAATGCGTCGAGCTTACCAGCGACCAGGATCAGCGCAGCCAGGGGCGGTCGTTCCTGACGCTGCGGGGACAACTGGTGCCGTTCATCCGGTTGCGCGAACTGTTCGCCACCGGCACGCCACCGGATCGCTACCAGAAGATCGTGGTGGTTTCGACCGGCAGCGAGCGCGTCGGCCTCGTCGTCGACCAGATCCTCGGTGACCACCAGACCGTGATCAAACCGCTGTCGCGCTTCCATGCCGCGATCGGCACCTTCTCTGGCGCTACCATTCTCGGCGACGGCGGCGTCGCCCTTATCCTCGACGTGCCCCATCTGGTCGCCGCCGGGCAGCAACAGGAGGACCGGCTGCGTGCAGCCGGCTGATGCCATGACCGAAGACGGCGAAATCGTTTGGGACGACGACGGCCAGATCAAGGTGCTGACCTTCGATCTCGGTGGCGAAACCTTTGCGCTCGAGGCCAACCTCGTGTGCGAAATCCTCGACCGGCTGCCGGAGACGGCGGTGCCCGGTTCGGCACCGATCGCGGGCAGCGTCATCAACTTCCGCGGCAGCGTCATTCCGGTCGCCGATCTGCACCTCGCCTTCGGGCTTGGCGCGCAATCGATGACCCAAGACAGCCGCTTCATCGTGATCGAACTGGAACAGGACAGCGAGACCTGCGTCATCGGCCTCAAGGCGGACAAGGTCCACGAAGTCACGACCATCGACCACAAGGCGACCGAGGCGGCACCGCGCATCGGCACGCGCTGGCGGCAGGATTTCATCCGGTGTCTGGCAAAGCGGAACGGCGATTTCATCATCGTTCCAAACCTGCCGCGCATTTTCTCAATCTGCGGTCATGGCTTCGCCCAGACCGGAACCCAACACTGACAGGGGATCGACATGCGAATGACGATTAAATTGAAGCTTGGACTGGCGTTCGGCGCGGTCATTGTTCTGATGCTGGCCGCAGCCGGCTTCGGCATCAACGGTGTCTCGGCGATGAACCAGAATTTCACCGCGCTGATCAGCGGCCCAATCGACAAGCTCGAAACCGCCCGCGACGTGCGCTTCATCTTCATGGAGATCGTGCGGGCGCAGAAGAACGTCATCCTGTCGGATGACCCCAAGGTGATGCAGAAATACGACAATGACCTCACGGGTCTTCGCAGCCAGCTCGAAGCAAAGCTCACCCACGGCTATGAGATCGCAGGCGAGCAGGGAAAGCCCGTGTACCAGCATATGCGCCAGGTGTTCGAGGCGATGAAGCCGCTCGACACCAAGCTACGCGAACTTGCCGTTTCCGGACACAAGGCGGAAGCCAAGGAAATGTCCCTTGGAGCCCTCTACCAGCCCGGCCTCGACATGCTGTCCGCTTCGGAAGAACGCATCCAGCGGGCCAAGTCGCTGATGAAGGATGCGCAACAGAACGCCGAGTCCGACTACGGCTCGACCCGCAACTTCCTGATCGTCCTCACTGCTGTCGCCTTCCTGTTCGCGTCCGTCGCCGGCGGCTGGATCATGATCATGATCGGGTCCGGCCTGAAGAAGGTGACCAAGCTGGTCGACGCTGCCGCCATCGGCGATCTCAGCCAGAGCATCGAGGTCAGGTCGAACGACGAGATCAAGGATGTCGCCACCGCGGTCGAGACCATGACCGCCAACCTGCGCACCACCGCCCAGATCGCCGACAAGATCGCCGAGGGCGACCTGACCGTCGAGCCGAAGCCGCTGTCGGAAAAGGACATGCTCGGACGGGCGCTGCAGCGCATGGTCGAGAAGCTGCGCGACGTCGTCACCAACGCCACCAACGCCGCCGAGAACGTCGCCTCGGGCAGCCAGGAACTGTCGTCGGCGGCCGAACAGGTCAGTCAGGGCGCCACCGAGCAGGCCTCCTCCGCCGAGCAGGCGTCGGCCTCGATGGAAGAGATGGCGGCCAACATCAAGCAGAACGCCGACAACGCCGCGCAGACCGAGAAGATTGCCCGCCAGTCTTCGCTGGATGCGCAGCGCAGCGGCGAGGCGGTCGGTCGAGCGGTGCAGGCGATGCAAACG
>NZ_JBWZET010000174.1:0-2652 GCF_056722145.1 Rhizomicrobium sp.
GTGCGCCGCTTCGGCCAGGGCTCGGGCAGCGCCGGCGACATTGCGGTGCGGCTCGTCGCCCAGCCCGACGAGCCGGTCGCGCTCAGCCTCGCCTCGGTGCGCGGGCTGGGGGAGGCGACCGTGCTGCTCAGCCTTGCCGACACCAGCGAGGAAACCCGGCTCAAGCGCCAGGTCGCGCAGGCCACCAAGATGCAGGCGGTCGGCCAGCTTGCCGGCGGGGTCGCGCACGATTTCAACAACGTGCTGACCGCGATCATCGGGACTTGCGACCTCATGCTGCTGCGCCACATGCCGGGGGACAGCGACTACGACGACATCCAGCAGATCCGCGCCAGCTCGAACCGCGCCGCCTCGCTCACCCGCCACCTGCTCGCGTTCTCGCGCCAGCAGACGCTGCGCCCGGAAGTGCTGCAACTGCCCGATGTCGTCTCCGAAGTCTCGCAGATGCTCAAGCGGCTGATCGGCGAGAAGATCGCGCTCGAAGTCACGCACGACCGCGATCTCGGCCCGGTCCGCGCCGACCCGACCCAGCTTGAGCAGGTGATCGTCAACCTCGCGGTCAATGCCCGCGACGCGATCCAGGACACCGGCCAGAAGGCGGGCGCCAAGCCCGGACTCGCCGCGCGCCCCGGCGGCGACGGCAGCGGCCGGGTCCGCATCTCGACCCGCCGCGTCACCGCCGCCGACGTGCGCGCGATGCGCAGCGACATCCTGCCGATCGCCGACTATACCGCGCTGGTGGTCGAGGACACCGGCGGCGGCATCCCGGATGAAGTGCTGCCCAAGATCTTCGAGCCGTTCTACACCACCAAGGAAATGGGCAAGGGCACCGGCCTCGGCCTTTCCACCGTCTACGGCATCGTCAAGCAATCGGGCGGCTTCATCTTCGCCGACAACATCGCCCACAAGCCGCGTAACGCCACTGACAAGCCCGAGCGCGGCGCCCGTTTCAGCATCTACCTGCCGGTCCACCAGGCCACGCCCGGCGAAGCGAAGCCGCCCCGCAAGCCCGCCGAGGCGCCCACGCAATGGGCCGGCGGCGGCACCATCCTGCTGGTCGAGGACGAGGATTCGGTGCGCATGGTCGCCGAACGCGCGCTCACCCGCGCCGGCTACACCGTCACCTTGGCCCGCGACGGCGAGGAAGGCCTCGACCGCCTTGCCGAGCGCCTCGAAAGCGGCGAACCGCTGTTCGACCTGGTGCTCAGCGACGTGGTCATGCCCGGCATGGACGGCCCGGCCATGGTCCGCGCCATCCGTCAGCGCGCGCCCGCGCTGCCGGTGCTGTTCATGTCCGGCCACGCCGAGGAACAACTCCGCCGCGAAATCGACATCGCCGACGCGCAGTTCCTCGGCAAGCCGTTCTCGGTCCAGCAGATCTGCGACAAGGTGGCCTCCGTCCTCGCCACCCGCTGATCCTCCCCGCAGGCGGGGAGGGGGACCGCCCGCGGCATCGCCTGTCACCACTCAATCAGCGTGTGTCATTGGCGGGGTGCAGTCCACCACACTTGTCGTCGTAATTTCGCTTAATTTCGCACCGCAATTTCGATTTTCCGAACACCTCGGCGCGGATCACGCACGCGAAAACACCGCCGACCTTCCGGCCGGCGGTGTTTCGTTGCGCTTTGCGCGCGATCAGGCGTGAGCGAGCTTGCCCGCGCCCACGATCTTGCGACGCAACGCCGCGCCGACCATACCGAACCCCATGAGCATCAACGCCCAGGTCGAAGGCTCGGGAACCGCGCTCGGCACTGAACCGGCCGCGAGCTTCAGCTCGTTGGCGAACAGTTGCGAGCCTCCGGTCGACTGGTAGTATGGCGCCGTCTGGCCGCCCAGGTACAAGCCGTTGCCGACCGTTCCGAATACGCAGCCCGCCGAACCGGTGACATAGCAAGTGGTCACACCACTGGCCACATCGTGCGAGAACCAATCACCCGTCCAGGAATTTCCGGCGCCAAGGCCACCAAGCCCGGCCGCGATCCCGTCCGCCGTGAGTGCGCCGGTCGAGCTGTAACCCGCGGTGAGGCTCGTGCCGAAGCCCGTATTGAGGTCGGGTTGGTCCCACCGAGCCGCGTTGATCAGAACGTGGCCACCGCTGGCGACGTAGCTGGTGATCGTAGACAGGTTCGCCGAGACAAAGGCGTTGAATTCGGCTGAGATCCCGTCACCACCATCGATGTAGATCAGGCTCTGCGGCGACGAGAAGACCGAGGTGGAAAAGCCGTTGACCTTGGTCCAGTTCCCCACGCCGAAAGCGAGGTCCATCGACGTGTCTTCCGTCGTCTGAGACCACGGATTTGAGCTGCCGGTCATGTATGTGTAGTTCGAAGCCGACGCCGGGCTCGCTGCCGCGGCAACCGCCAGCGCGGCAACCGCCACGATCTTGCGGACAACAGTTTTCTTGATGCTCACTCTACTAATGCTCCTCTGTGCGTGCAGCGATCGGAAATGCCATGAAGGCATCCGGCCTCTCCCGGCCGGTGGGTTGCTTGCGCCGAGTCACCTTATGCAATCGTTGTGCCAACAAATAAAACACTGTAAATATGTGATAACATATTGTCGAAAGAATGACTGTAAGCCACAGCGACAGCGGATTGCCCTGGGGCCTTGTAAAGGATTGCGGAGACAGGGTGCGAAAACCCCCGCTCGATG
>NZ_JBWZET010000175.1:0-4976 GCF_056722145.1 Rhizomicrobium sp.
CGGTACCGCCGCCCATCCCGGCGGTGATGAACACCATGTGCGACTCGCGCAGGTGCTCCATGATCTCTTCGAGCGTCTCTTCGGCAGCGGCCTTGCCGGTGTCGGGCTGGGCGCCGGCGCCCTGGCCTTCGGTGACGTGGGCGCCGAGTTGGACGCGGCGTTCGGCCTTCGAACCGGCCAGCGCCTGGGCATCGGTATTTGCGACCACGAACTCGACGCCTTCCAATTTGGAGGCAATCATGTTGTTGACCGCGTTACCGCCGGCGCCACCGACGCCAAGCACGGTGATGCGGGGGCGAAGCTCTTGCGGTTCGGGCGCTTTGAAACTGATCGGCATCTCTACTCTCCTTGGCTGGTCGCGTGCTTCACGTCGCCATTAGCCCAAAGCGAATCGTATTCTTAGTTGAATCATCCGATGAGCCCTCTGGTCAACCGTGAGAGCCATCCTTTGCTTCCATTTTCTTCTTGTTGCGATGCAAGTTCCGGATTGAGCACCTCCGGCGGCATCGTGGCACCGGCCATCAGAAGCCCGATGGCTGTGGCATAATCAGGACCTGCCGACGATGCGGGCATTCCCGCCTGCGGCCGCGGACGCCCGATACGCACCTGCTTGTTGAGGACGCGTGCCGCCAGTTCGCGTGCACCCGCCAACTGACTCGCGCCGCCTGTCAAGACCAAACGTCGTCCTGCCGCTACATCGTAGCCGGAATCGCGCAGACGCTTCTGCACTTCGCCGAAGGTTTCTTCGAGACGGGCCTGAATGATGCGCGTCAGCATCGAGCGAGGCACACGCAAGTCACCTTCCTCGTTCTCCTCGCCCATCTGCGGCACACTGACCACATCGGCACCGGACTCAAGGTCACCGAGCGCCGCGCCGTACAGCACCTTGGCCCGTTCTGCCGCCGCCAAGGGCGACGCCAGCATGCGGGCGAGATCGGAGGTGACCGCAGCGCCACCGATCGGCACCACGTCGGCATGGACAAGATGGCCTTCCAGGAACACCGCAATGGAGGTGCAGCCGCCGCCCATGTCGATTATGGTGGCGCCAAGCTGCTTTTCGTCGTCGGTGAGGACCGACAGGCCCGAGGCATAGGGCGCGAACAGGGCCGCCGCGACATTGAGGTGGCAGCGCGCCACCGCCATCTTGAGATTGGCGAAGGCCGAGGGCTTGACCGCCACCGCATGCATCGAGACGCCGATGCGCTGGCCGACCATGCCGACCGGGTCGCGCACGCCGAGCGCTTCGTCGACGACATAGCTGGTCGGCATCGGCTGAATCACCGCATGGCCTTCGAGCTGGCAGCGGGCGCGACCCTCGGCCAGCAGATGACGCAGGATGTCGTCGGAAACCTCGGCACCGTCGAGCGCCATCACCGCCCGCGAGGTGATCGAGGCCGGACTGCCGCAATTGACCGAGATGAGGACGTTCTGGATGCGGGCGTCGGCCATGTTCTCGGCCGCGGCGACGCAGTCGCGAATCGACTCCTCGGCCGCCGTCATTTCCATGACCGTGCCGGCGCGGAACCCGCGCGTCTCGCGCAACGACGTGCCGACGACCTTGACCTGCCCCGGCTCGCAGCGCGCAATCAGGCACACCGTTTTGGTCGAGCCGATGTCGAGCACCGCGACCAGCCCGGTGCGGTAGGCCGGGGAACCCTCTCCCGCTCGCAATCGCACTGTCTCACCCATCAGATCGCACTCCCAGATTCAGTCTTTTTCTCCTGCTTCTGAGCGCCGTCGCGGTTGACGACGAAGAAGTAGGGAGAATTCGGCCTTAGATCGATTTCGCGGATGTTGGTCTCCAGGATGCCGTCTTCGACGATGTAGCGGTCGAGTTCCTTTATCTGGACATCCCAACCGGTCTCCGGCAGCTTGACGATGACGCCGTTGTCGAGCACGAGATTCCACCGTCGTGCCGACTGGTACTGATACGCCTTGACGCGCACGACGATGGCGCGGTGCGCCGCCACCGCTTCGAGGAAGCCGTCGGCATGCTCAGGCGCACCGGCGCCGACCAGAAGCGGCAGCTTGTCGTATTTGCCGGCTTCCACCGCGGTAATGACCCGGCCTTTGCGCTCGACCAGCACGTCGCCGTTGGGGGTGTGCCAGCGCGCATAGGGCGTGCGCTCGATGAGCGTGACAGTGATGTCGTCGGGATAGCGCCGGCGGATCTCCGCGTCGGCGACCCACGGCAGCGTCATCAGACGTACCCGCGCCTGACGCAGATTGAGATCGAAGATCGACTGCCCCGCCTTGATGCCGAGCGCGGCCATGACATCGCCGGACCGGGTCCGCACATTGCCCGACAGATGCACCTGCGCGATACCGAAGCCGGCATGGCTGACCAGCGCGTTCGCCGCCGCATCGGTCTTGTTAACGGCGCGCGGAACCGCACCGCCGGTCACGATCGCAACGCCGGCGGCAAGCAGGATGACGATGAGGGTGAGCAGCACCATCGGACGGCGCGGGCTGAAGATCGCCCCGAGCAGCGAACCGACCCGCGGCCAGAATCCGCTCGGACGCTTGCCGCGCCGCGGCTGTTGCGCCGACCCGCGGGTGATGCCGCGCGCCGGGCTGCGGGCCGACTTGCCGCGCGTCCGCTCCGAGGGCCGTTCCTTGCTCACCGGTCGCAACTGGCGTCCTCCACGATCCATCGGCACAGAGCGCGATAGCTGATGCCCTTGAGGGCGGCCTGTTCGGGCACCAGCGAGGTCGGCGTCATGCCGGGCTGGGTGTTGGTTTCGAGCGCGATGAGACGGTGCTTGCCGTTCGCGTCGTCGTAACGAAAATCGGTGCGCGACACGCCGCGGCAGCCGAGCGCCGCATGGGCGCGTTCGGCGAGTTGCATCGCTTCGGCGGCGACCGCATCGGGGATCGGCGCCGGCACGATGTGGCGCGAGCCGCCGGCGGCGTATTTGGCCTGATAATCGTAGAATTCGAGACTGGTGGTGATCTCGGTGACGGCAAGCGCCTGGGTTCCCATCACCGCGACGGTGAGCTCGCGCCCGGGCACAAATTCTTCCACCATCCACAAACCGCTGTCGGACCATTGCTCGGTCGCCAGCGCTTCCGGCGGACGGTTATCGCCTTTGCGCACAATAAAGACGCCGACCGACGAGCCTTCGTTGACCGGCTTCACGACATAGGGCGGTTCCATCAGATGCGTCGAGGCGGCGGCGTGACGATCGACGACGATGGATTTCACCACCGGCACGCCGGCGCGGGCGTAAATGTCCTTGGCGCGCTGCTTATGCATGGCAAGTGCCGATGCCAGCACGCCGGAATGAGTGTAGGGAATGCGCAAAAGTTCGAGCAGGCCCTGGACGCAGCCGTCTTCGCCCCAGCGCCCATGCAGGGCGTTGAACGCGACGTCGGGCTTGGCGGCCTGCAGCGCGGCGGCAAAATCGCCGACCGAGGGATCGATTTCGACGACCTCGTAGCCTTCCTCGCGCAACGCCCCGGCGCAGCCCTGGCCCGAAACCAGGCTCACTTCACGTTCGGAGGAGCGCCCGCCGAGCAACACCGCAACTTTGGTCATGACAATCCCCTGGGCGTTCCCACCCTTTTTATTTCCCATTCCAGCTCGATGCCGGAGTGATCCTTGACGCGGGCGCGCACCTGTTCGCCCAGCGCTTCGATATCGGAGGCACTCGCCTCGCCGAGATTGATGAGGAAGTTGCAGTGTACATCTGACACCATGGCATCGCCATGGCGAAGGCCGCGGCAACCGGCTTCCTCGATCAGCTTCCAGGCCTTTTGGCCCGGCGGGTTCTTGAATGTCGAGCCGCCGGTCTTCGACTTGATCGGCTGGCTTTGCTCGCGGCGGGCAAGCAGTTCTTCCATGCGCGTGCGCACGGCGGCCGGCTCGTCGGCAACGCCTTCGAACCGCGCCTCGACGAAGATGAGGCCGTCGGGCACATTCGACTTGCGGTATTCGAACCCCATATCGGCAGGCCCCAGCACATGGCGGCGGCCTTGCATGTCGATGGCGGTCGCCTCGACGAACACGTCCTTGATCTCCGAGCCGTAGCAGCCGGCGTTCATCCGGAGCGCGCCGCCGATCGTTCCGGGCACGCCGCGCAGAAATTCGAGACCGGCAATGCCGCTATCGGCCGCCCGCCGCGCCACCGCGGAATCGAGCGCCGCGGCGCCGGCCTTGATCTGCAGTCCGTCGACATCGACTTTGCCGAATACCGCGGGCAAGCGGATCACGACGCCGGGAATACCGCCGTCGCGCACCAGCAAATTCGAGCCGACGCCGATCACGGTGACGGGCGTCTCGCGCGGGCGCGCCGCCAGGAAGGTGGCGAGATCGTCGGCGTCGGCCGGGCGGTAGAGGACTTCGGCAACACCGCCGGCGCGGAACCAGACGAGGTCCTTCAACGCGGCGCCGAACTGATAGGTGCCACGAACCGGCGGCAAGGCATCGCAAGGCAGCGTCATGCGATACCCTCCAGTGCGGATTGCAGCTTGTGCGCCCAGGCCGAAATCGATCCGGCGCCGAGACAGATCACCACCCCGCCGGGCTTCAGATGCGGCGCCACCGCCTTGGCGAGATCGTCGCCGCCATCAATGGTGACGACGTGGCGATGGCCGTGGGCCCTGAGCGCATCGGCATAGCTGTCGCGGTCATAGCCTTCGATCGGCGCCTCGCCGGCCGGATAGACGGGCGCAATCACCGCCACGTCGGCATCGTTGAGGCACTTGGCGAATTCGGCGAAAGTGTCGCGCAAACGGGTGTAGCGGTGCGGCTGCACCACCGCCACCACCGGCCCGGCATAAGCCTGGCGCGCCGCTTTCAACGCGGCCGAGATCTTGAAGGGATTGTGCGCGTAGTCATCGATGATGGCGCAACCATTCCATTCGCCGATACGGGTGAAGCGGCGCCCTACTCCGCGGAAGGTATCCAAAGCGTGCGCTATGGTCGCGTCAGACGCACCAAGCTGGCTTGCCACCGCAATGGCCGCGAGTGAATT
>NZ_JBWZET010000176.1:0-8361 GCF_056722145.1 Rhizomicrobium sp.
TGTCGGCCGCGATGTTGGAATCCTGCTGCGCCGAATAGACCAGAGGATTGACGATGCGCCAGCGCGCGAACACGTTGAGCGTCACCTGGCGGCGATCCTGGGTGGTGATCTCTTCCTTGGGCGCATCAAGCTCAAGCAGGCGGCGGTCGAAGAAATAGGCCTTCTGCAAGGGCGATTTGAAATGCAGGCCGGGCTCGGTGACGACGCCGACCGGGGCGCCAAATTCGACCAGCGCCACTTGCTGGGTCTGCGTCACGGTGTAGACGCACGAAATCATGAACCCGAGCAGCAAGAGCCCCAGCACCGACAGCGATAGTCCGAGGACGCGGTTCATTTGCCGGCTCCCGGCTTGGGCGCTTCGGGATGTGGCGGCGGGCTGGCGGCGGTCTTGGGCGCCACCACCGGCGCGCCCCCAGGCAACTCAACCGTGATGTTCTTGCCGGCGTCGTCGACGATGATCTTGTTCAGCGGCCCCAGCACCTGGGTCATGGTTTCGAGATAAATCCGGCGCCGCGTCACCTCGGGGGCCTTTTTGTATTCCTGATAGATGGCGTTGAAGCGCTGCGCCTCGCCATCGGCCAGCGCCGCAGCCTGCTGTTTGTAGGCGGCAGCGTCTTCGAGGATGCGGGCGGCATCGCCGGTGGCCTCGGGCACCACCATATTGCGATAGATTTCGGCTTCCTGGCGCTTCTTGTCCTGGTCGGTGAGCGCCGCCTGGACGTCGTTGTCGGCACTCTTGACCTGCGACGGGGCCCCGACGGTCTGCATCTTGACGCCGGCGACCTCAATCCCGGCGTTATAGGAATCGAGCACCGCCTGCATGCCGGCCTGGACCCGCATCTGAATCTGGTCGCGGCGCGAATTGATCAGGTCGAACCGCTCCTGGCCGATCACTTCGCGCATGGCGCTTTCGGCGATCGCCTTGACGAGATCATCGGACTTGCCGCGATCGACGTTGAACAGATAGGCGTTGGCGTCCTTGATCGTCCAATAGACCGAGAAGCGCATGTCGACGATGTTTTCATCGGCGGTGAGCATGTAGCTCTCGTCCGACTTGCCTTCGGGCTGGCCGCTCGCGTCGGCCGCCGGCTTGTAGCCGATGTCGAGCTGGTTGGGCTTCTTCACATTCGGCGTATAGGCGCTCTCGATCGGCCACGGCAGGTGATAATGCGTGCCGGGCCCGGTATGCTCGACGAAAGCGCCGAAGCGCAGTACCAGGCCCTGTTCCTGCGGATTGACGGTGTAGAACCCGAGCGCCAGCCAGACGAGGACCGCCAGCGTTCCGACCGCCCAGGCGCCGCGCTTGCCGAGGAACCCGGCCGGCAGATAGCGCTGCAAATCGGCGCGGAATTTGGTCAGAATGGTATTGAAATCAGGTGGGCGCATGCCCCCGGCCGGGGGTTTGGTGCCCGGCGTGCGCCGCGGTGACTGGCCCCAGGGCCCCTTCGGCTGTCCGCCGCCGCTGTCATTCGTCCACGGCACGGGCCTTGATTCCTTGTTTTCCACGCGCTGCCGGTTATATGAGCAATGAGCGAAAGGCGCAAATTTATGGCTGTGAACCGCGAAGATATCCTTAAAGCCCTCGACCAGGTGATCGATCCCGTCAGCGGTCGCAGCGTGGTGCATGAAGACATGATCGAAGGCCTCGCCGTCCGCGACGGCCATGTCGGTTTCGTGCTCGAAGTCGATGCCGCGCGCGGCGCCAGCGCCGAGCCGCTCAGGCTTCAATGCGACGAGGCGGTGAAGGCGGTGGCAGGCGTTTTGTCGGTCACCTCGGTCCTTACCGCGCACAACGAGCCGGCGGCACCACAACGCTCCGAACGCAAGGCCCCGCCGGGCAAATCCGGCATCGAAGGCGTCGGCGCGGTGATCGCGGTCGCCTCGGGCAAAGGCGGCGTCGGCAAATCGACGGTGGCGGTCAATCTGGCGCTGGCGCTGGCGCGGCTCGGGCTCAAGGCCGGACTGCTCGATGCCGATATCTACGGCCCCAGCGTGCCCAAGATGCTGGGCCTCAACGAGCGCCCGCTCGGCGACAACGGCAAATTCATTCCGCTGGAAAAGTTCGGCATCAAGGCGATTTCCATCGGCCTGTTCCTCGCCGAGGACGAAGCCACCATCTGGCGCGGACCGATGGTGCAGAGCGCGCTGGTGCAGATGATCAACGACGGACTGTGGGCACCGCTCGATGTGCTCGTCATCGATATGCCGCCCGGCACCGGCGACGTGCAACTCACCATCGCCCAGCGCGCCCCCTTGAAGGGCGCGGTGATCGTTTCGACGCCGCAGGATGTGGCGCTGGCCGATGCGCGCCGCGGCATCGCCATGTTCCGCAAGACCGAAGTGCCGGTGCTCGGCATCATCGAGAACATGTCGACCTTCATCTGTCCCAATTGCGGACATGAGAGCCACATCTTCGGTCACGGCGGCGCACGCGACATCGCGCAGCGCCTCGGCGAGCCGTTTTTGGGCGAGATTCCCTTGAATACCGCGATTCGGCTGACCTCCGACGCCGGGACACCGATCGTCGCAGCGGCCCCCGACAGTCCCGAGGCCCGCGCTTTTCTATTGATTGCGGAACAGGTGGCGGCGACAATCGCCGCGCCGCAGCGTCCCGCGCCGAATATCGTGATCGAATAACCGGGGAATTCATTTCATCCATGGTCGCTCCCAAGCCGCAAATCCGCAGCATGTTCGCGACGCCGGTGTGCGTGCACTATCTGCCCGTCGCGCAAGAGTTCAATGCCGAGCTGAAGCCGCTGATCCTCGATCGCGCCAAGCTCGAGACCGTCACCAATGGCAACAATCACCATCAGGGCTGGCGCTCGACGCCCGACTTTGAAAGCTGGGGCGGCCAGCAGGTGCAGACATTGTTCCGTGTGCTGCGCGAACAAGCCGACAGCCTGATCGCCTTGCGCAACGGCGCCCGCGTCGCGCTCGACTGGAAGATCCAGGCCGCTGCCGCGATCCGCAACAAGGGCCAGTATCTCGAGCGCGCCGCGCGCCCGGGTTTCTACTGGTCGGGCGTCTACTACGTCGACGACGGCTACATGAAGCAGGACGACGAAGCCCTCGGCGGCGAAGCCGAACTCGCCGATCCGCGCGGCGTTCTGCCGGCGATGCTGGCGCCGCAGTACGGTTTTCGCGTGCCCAACGGTCTCACCGCCGGACAGATCGAGTCGATCCGGCCGCAGTCGGGCATGATCCTCTTGCATCCCTCATGGCTGCCGCGCGGCGAACACCGCTTCGACGGCGCCGGTACGCGCGTGACGATCGAATTCGATCTCGCCCCTCCCTGATCAGGGTCGGGCCGGCGCTCCCTTGCATTGCGGCTGCAGCTGCTTCAGATACGCGATGCGATCGACCGCAAAATGCCGCGACTTGACGATTTCGTCGCGCGCCTTCGAGAAATCGGGGTCACCGCCTGTGCCGTTCAAGGTTGCCGGTCCGTTGCTGGTGGCCTTGCGGTAGTGATGCAGGTCGTAGGAGTTATGGATGATCGCCTGGACGCGGGCGTTGGCCTTGTCCATGACGGCGATGTCGGCTTCGATCCGCCCGATCTCCTGCGCCAGACCGCTGCAGCTCAGCGACCCGTCGCCCGGATAGGCGACCATCGAATAGGTCTTCCACACGATTTCGCCATCGTCATGAGCCCGGCCGGCTGAGGCCGTCAGCGCCAGAGCGGCGCAGAAAACGACGATATTGGTCCTTCTGATCATGACCACCCCCCTGAAGGCGGCGATATTAGCACATCAGAGGGCTACGGCCCTATGCGTCGTGATCGATCAGGCCGCATGATCCTTTTGTATCCCTCATGGCTGCCGCGCGGCGAGCTCCGCTTCGACGGCACCGACACGCGCCTGACGGTCGAATTCGATCTCGCGGTTCCGGTCTAGGCACGCTTGCCATCCCGGGCGCAGTCCTCTTTGCGAAAGCGAAGAGCACGTAGACCCGGGACCCACCCCAACGCACGTCAGGTTTTTCAGTAGGTCCCGGATCGCGCCAAAGTGCCCGACGGTGACATCGCCATGGCGCGTCCGGGATGACAATTTGGCTTATTTCACGATGCCCTTGACGAGTTCGAAGTCGCGGCTGCCGACCTTCCACTTGTCGCCGACAACGTGCTTCTCGACCTTGTCGCATTCCGGATTGGGATGGGTCAGTGGCGTCTTATCCCAGTACAGGCAGATCTGCCCGTTCTCGATCTTCCACTTGCCGCTGACGTTGAGAATCCAGTTGCCGCCGGTGAAGGTGTGATCCTGATTGTAATAGATGTGCGACGTACCAAGTGTCTCGTGCACGAGCGTGGTGTTGCCATAACGCGTGCTCATGATCTCGTCGTCGTTCTGGTCGGCGGCCAGCGCGGCGAGCGGCGCCAGCGCCACAAGCGATACTGCAAGAATGCTGATACGCATGGTTTCGTTTCCCCCAGTTTTTTTGGTGGCGGAGTCTTACGCTGCCTGGAGCCGCCCGAACAGGGGGGCCTGGGATCAGACGGTCCGCTGCTCCAGCGTAACGTAGGCGTGGGTCGGGCCGGCATGGTGCCGCGCGATTTCACGCCATTTGCCGGGCGGAAACGCTGGCATCACGATCTCGCCCGCGGGTGTACCGTACACTACGGTCAACTCGATTTTGTCAGCGTACGGCAGGGCTTGGGCGAAAATCTCGGCACCGCCGATGACCATGATCGCCGACGGCATCTCCTCATCGGCACGGCGCAGCGCGAACTCGAAATTCCGCGCCGCCACCGCGCCCTCGGCGGCGAAGCGGCGGTTGCGGGTCACCACGATATTGGTGCGCCCGGTGAGCGGTTTCAGCGGCAGGCTGTCCCAGGTCTTGCGCCCCATGATGCAAGGCTTGCCGATGGTCAGCGCCTTGAACCGCGGCAGATCGCCTTCAAGCCGCGGCCACGGCAATCCGCCGTCCGCCCCGATGACGCCATTTTCGGCCCGGGCGAGAATGAGGACGACGGGCGCGGTCATGGTTTTTCTCTCCGCTGAAAATTCCCCTCATCCTGAGGAGGCTGCGTAGCAGCCGTCACACTCCCCTCATCCTGAGGAGGCCGCGCCGCGGCCGTCTCGAAGGACGCACCACGCCGGGCCAGCCGCGATATCTCCGCAAAATCGCCACGGATCAAGGCCTCTTTCTTGGCCCGCGACCAGCCTTTGATTTGGCGCTCATAAGCGATCGCGTCGGTAACGTTGAAGAAGTCCATCGACCACACCAATTCAACCGGGCGCCGGGTGCAGGTATAGCCGCCAAGCTCACCCGACTGGTGCTGGGCGATGCGGCGGTCGAGCGAATAGCGCGCCGATCCGACGTAATAGGATCCGTCGGCGCAGCGCAGTATGTATACCCAGCAATCCATCGCGAAGCATCCTTCGAGACGCCCTTTCGCCCCGACCGAAGGCGAAATGCTTCCACTATAATACAGCGAAAGGGCTCCTCAGGATGAGGGGTGGGGTGAGACGCCCTTTCGCCCCGACCGAAGGCGAAATGCTTCCACTATAATACAGCGAAAGGGCTCCTCAGGATGAGGGTTTGTTTTAATCCGCCTTTGACGCCGCCAGCTTTTCCAGCGCTTCGCCTTGGACGCGGTAGACCGACCAGCCTTCCACTTCGCGGGCGCCGAGGATTTCGTAGAACTCGATGGCGAGGCTGTTCCAGTCGAGCACCATCCATTCCAGCCGGCCGCAGCCTTCGCGCACCGCCCGCGCCGCCTGGTTCACCAGCAGCGCCTTGCCGATACCCTTGTTGCGGTACTCGGGATTGACGAACAGGTCTTCGATGTAAAGCCCGTGCCGCGCCAGGAAGGTCGAGTAATTGTAGAACCACACCGTGAAGCCGGCCGGCTTGCCGTCCCACTCGGCGATGTCGCAGTAGAGGCGTGGATTGTCGCCGAACAGCGCCGCCCGCACCGAGTCTTCCGTTGCGACGACGCGATCGAGCAGGTGTTCGTAGTCGGCCAGCGCCCGGATGAAGGAGAGCACAAGAGCTTCGTCGCCGGGCACAGCGGGGCGGATGGCAAGCATGGGATGGTCCTTTTTCTCGGGAACCATCATAGGTGGGCGGATTCCGCTTGCCAAGAAACGCGACCGGCGCGAGCGGGACGGAACGCCGCCCCCCGGCCCGGCGTTTTGCCCCGGCAAGGAGACGCTCATGAAAATCCTTATCGCCGCCCTTTCGAGCACGGTCCTGTTTCTCGCTGCCGCCCAGGCACAAGAGGACCGCGGCCGCGAAGGGGCGCCGGAACATGCCCAAGAACACGGCAAACCGCCCGGTCATCCGCCAAAAGCTCAGCCGCAGTCGCCGCAGATGGGCGGACCCAACCGGCGCGAGGCGCCCGGCGCAATGCCGCGCCACGATGCCGTGCAGCACAACGACGTCATGCAGCACAACGACGTCATGCAACATAACGGCGCCATGCAACATAACGGCGCCATGCAACATGGCGACCGCCGCATGGCCGAGCGCGGCGGCCATGCCGACTGGAGCCGGTTCCACGGCAACGTCCAGGCCGGCCAACGCTTCCACGCCGCGCCCTGGCATCCGCCGCAGGGGTATCATTATCGCCGCTGGACCTATGGCCAGCGCCTGCCGTCGCTCTATTATTCCTCCGGCCTGTGGATCACGACCTTCGCGCTCTACGGTCTGATGGCGCCGCCGCCCGATGCCGTGTGGGTGCGAAACGGCCCCGACGCGCTGTTGGTCGACCGCGACACCGGCGAAATCATTCGCGTCGAGTATGGCGTGTTCTACTAAACCGCCACGGCGGCCTTGATGTGCGGGTGGGACTGGTAGTTTTCCAGCGTGAAGTCTTCGAACGCGAAGTGGAAGATGTCGGTCACGGCGGGATTGATCCGCATCGTCGGCAGCGGCAGCGGCTCGCGCGACAGCTGCAGCTTCGCTTGTTCGACATGGTTTGAATAAAGGTGTGCGTCGCCGAGCGAATGGATGAACTCGCCGGGCTCAAGGCCGGTCACCTGGGCGATCATCAGCGTCAGCAGTGCATAGCTGGCGATGTTGAACGGCACGCCGAGGAAGATGTCGGCGGAGCGCTGGTACATCTGGCACGACAGCTTGCCGTCGGCGACGTAGAACTGGAACAGGCAGTGGCACGGCGGCAGCGCCTGCTTCGGAATGTCGGCCGGGTTCCAGGCGGTGACGATCAGCCGACGCGAATCCGGGTTTTTCTTGATGTCGCTCACCACCGTGGTGATCTGATCGAGCGTGCCAGCGTGATCGCGAGGCCAAGCGCGCCACTGATGGCCGTAGACCGGGCCGAGTTCGCCGTTCTTGTCGGCCCATTCGTCCCAGATGGTGACGCCGTGCTGGTTGAGCCAGTTGACGTTGGTCTCACCGCGCAGGAACCACAAAAGCTCGTAGATGATCGACTTGAGATGCAGCTTCTTGGTGGTGACCAGCGGAAATCCGGCGGCGAGGTCGAACCGCATCTGGTGGCCGAACACGGATAACGTGCCGGTGCCGGTGCGGTCGCCCTTGTGGACACCCTTATTCAGCACATGGTCGAGCAGGTCGAGATATTGGCGCATGCTGTCGCTATAGCGGGATTCGGGGTTTCGCCCTAACCGACCCGCGCCTTGCGCAAAGCGGCGTTGATCCGGCCCTGCCAGCCCGGCCCGGTGGCTTTGAAACGATCGACCACGTCGCGATCGAGGCGCAGCGTGACCTGCTGCTTGGTCGGAGCCTTCTGCGGACCCCGCTCGCCGCGGCTGCGAACGATTTTCGCCAACTCAGGAAAATTGTCGAGCGGACGCATGGCGCGGATATCAGCCGCCGTGAGTTCGCGGACTTCTCCATCTTTATCGGTCAGCGGCTTTTTCCTGTTCATACCGATGCCCCTCGCGCGAGTTGGCTTTGCGAAAACTGATGACCCGGATGCCGCCCTCGATCGGCGTGAAGCAGAGGACATGCAGCCTCTCGCCGAAAAAGCCGAGCGCGACAAACCGGCGTTCGAAAACGCACATCCGCACCGACCGACGCGGCGTAAACGGCAGTCCGCGCTCGCGCGCATTATTTTCGCTCTTTGGCCGGATCGAATTCGATCTTCATTTGATTGTAGCTACAAAAAAAGCTGCGTCAAGTCTCGTGCACAGCTCGCCCATACCGCCCCCCTTCAAATCCCCATTCCCAGTCCCTATATTAGCGGGGTTCGGGTTCGCCCGGACTACGGCGATAAACGGCTTCGTAATAAGCGGACTGGACCCGGGGGCGGTACCCGGCGCCTCCACCATTCTTCCCAGCTAGAAGCGGGAGCGCGGGGGCGAAATAGGATCGACAGACGTGTAAAGGTTGACCTTTCGCTCGGTATGGTATCCGCCGTTATCGGGCTGTCTGTATAGG
>NZ_JBWZET010000177.1:0-4048 GCF_056722145.1 Rhizomicrobium sp.
GCCGCGAGCTTCCAACAACATGCCAGATATCCTTGGTGTGTGTCAGGGGTTGCAACAGGTATTTTCTCCTGAACGTATCAGGGTCGTCGTACTCGCACCCGATCAAACAGGAGGGCAATCTAGCGCGCTGACAACAATTGAGGTGGACGCGTTACGGAGGCTCGACGTCGAAGTGTTGACCATCGACGCACGTCGAGGTGAGCAACCTGCCGAACCTGGCAACATTCGAATTTTGGCAGACTTTTTTGATTTCACTTGAGGTGCGATTTGTCGGCCCGTCCGACCAACGGCAGGTCAAACTTCAAGTGGTGAACAAAACGCTCCTCCGCTACCACTAACCCCCACACTTTGGGGGTAACGCGACTCGAATAGGATGAGCGGGTCGAGCTTTCCTTGGATGTCTAGGATGACGCCTCCGCGCTTTTCCGGGTCTGGATGAACGGTGACTTGTGTCACGATCTCCCTGAGGGCTGTAAGCGGAGCCCTGCTCCCACCTTGCAGTTGTAGGAAGCAGCGCCGAGTCTTCGCGCCCTGATCGGGCTGGGGTGCGCTGCTACTATGATAATCTCGGGTGATGATCCTGTGAGCAAAGGTGCGCAGCGGTTCGAGGTATTCACGGGCGCGGGCAAGCGGCGCGAGTGGCCGCCCGAGATGAAGATGTCGATCGTAGCCGAGTGTTGCGCTGGTGAAGGCGTCAGCGCCGTAGCGCGTCGGCACGGGCTGGATCCGTCGCAAGTCTATGCCTGGCGGCGGGATTTGCGGAAGCAGTTCGAGGCCGACGGCCTCATAGCGGCAACACCAGATTCGGAAGCGCCGGTCTTCGTGCCCGCCGTGATCGACGCGGTTGCAGCGGGTGATCCGGCTCCCACACGTCGTCCGCGGCGCCGGCGGCGAGCGAACGCAGCAGCGGTCGAATTGGAGATCGACGGCGTCGCGGTGAAGATCGGCCGCGATGCCGATGCCAGCGTGATTGCTGCGGTGATCGAAGCGCTCAGGGCAACGCGATGATCGGACCCGGCGGTTCTTTGGGTGCTGGCGCGCGCGTGATGGTCGCGACGCGCCCGGTGGATTTTCGCAAGGGCCCTGACGCGCTGGCAGCGCTGGTCGGTGCCGAGTACGGCGGCGATGCCTATTCCAGCGTGATCTACGCTCACCAAACTCGCCGATGGTCATCCGGCAAATGGATGCCTCGAAAAACCTCTGGCGAGTAGCAGGCTGAAATGATTCACTGCCCCTGACGACGAGCGGAGGCGGTGATGGCGCGGCAGGCCGGGTTTTGGGATTACGAGGAACATCTGGCGTGGCTGACCAAGGGCGGCGATCCACTGGTGACGCTGTCCGAGGGGGTTGATTTCGAGCCGTTTCGCTATCGGCTGGAGAAGGCGCTGAAGCGCTCGGATGGCTCGAAGGGCGGTCGTCCGCCCTATGACCCGGTGCTGATGTTCAAGGTCCTGGTGGACAAGACCCCGTTCGCCGACTGGGCGCACCTGCTGGGGGCTATCCGGCAGCAAGGCAGCGACCTGCTCGTCACACTGGACGCCGCCGACACCCTGCTGCTCAAGAACGTGTCGTTGGCAAGCTTCACGTCGGCGGATGCGAAGTTTGTTTGATGTTCAGCCGATCGGGGACGCCCCTACCCTGCAAGGCTGGTGCGGATGCCGTCCTCCCATTGCGCCAGCATCCGCATGCCGATCTCCTCGAATGCGGGGTTCGCGCGCATATGCCGGCGAACGTCATCCATCGTCTCGAACACGGCCTCCGCAATCGCCGCGAGCATGGCCTTGAGCGTCGCCGGCGAGCCGATCTGGCGGGTGGTTCCGAAGGCGAGTAGCTGCCTTGCCGACGGCCACCGGGTCGAACCGTCCAGCGTCAGCGCCATCTGGTCGGCGGGGATGTAGGCCGTGGTGGTCACGAGGTCGTAGACCGGTGCCAGCGCCACGTCGCCGTCGATGTCGTCATAGACGATCCCGAAGTTCTTGAGGTGCGCATCGCCGTTGCGCAGGGCGGCATTGAGCGCGATCATGCGGAAGAGGATTTCCGACCCCTCCCCCACCCGGTTCGGCGATGCGAACTCCCGGAAGCGCTTGAGCACGGCCGTTTCGTAGGACCCGCGGTATTTGTCGGCAGTGCCCCGGGCGTTGAGGACGCAGAAATCCTCGAAGCCCCGGTAGCGCCCGTCGGGGCGCAGATCGAAGCGGTCGATGACCAGCGCCCGCCCGTCTTCCGACATCTGATAGCGCGGCACGGGCAGCCCACATCGTTCCGCTGCCTTGAGGCAGAAGAATTCGTTCGCCGCGAGCTGCGGATATTGGTCTTCCCAGAATTTGACGATGTGGGTGGCACCCTGGATGCTCGTGCGCTCGCCCGCGCCGGGCTCAAGGCCCCAGGCAGCATCGTCGCGGATCAGCAGCTTGGGCTGAACCCCGCTGACCCCGGAATAGGCAGCGAAACGATCGAGCAGATACTGGAACAGATTGCCGTCCCGACGACTGGCGAGGAGTTCATCGACCGACTGGAACGGAACCGCCTGATCGAGTGTGGCCTGCGCGTCGGTATAGCGCAGCCGCCCCACCTGCGAGCGCCCGACAATCGCCAGCAGGTCAAGGTCGTCGAAGGTGCCGGTAGCCTTGGCGAAAGCCATGCGCAGCCGCTCCCGCAAGGCCCCTTCGGGCAAATTCATCTCGAAAATCGGTGCCAGGCCGAAATCACTGTCCCATGACGCGAGGCGGACTGGCATCGTGATCGACACGGCATCGCGCGCCTCCGCACCGGCGGAATAGGCAAACGCCGTTCCGCGCAGGCCTTTGGCGCCCAGCAGCCCGGCACCCCGCCCATCGGTCCACACCTTGATGGTCATGCCGGCCCGTCCGCCTCGTCGCGAAGGTCCTCGAGCGTCGGCCGTCCGCGGTTGGCCTCGGCCAGCCTCAGGGTCAGCCCCAGCGCGGCGAGAATACGGCCCACCTTGCCGAAACCCAATTCCGCCGCGCGCCCGTTTTCCAGCGCATCAAGCGTGGAACGCCCGATCCGCGCGCGCCGGGCCAGCTCGGCCTGCGTCAAGCGCTGCGCATTGCGATGCTGCGCAATCAACGGGCCAAGGGCGGAAAGGTCCAACATGTTGCATCGTATATCAGGCAGTATCGGGACAATCAACCCATATGCACAATATATGAGGTACATTAAATCCTTCGTCACGCCCAAAACAAAACCCCCACCAGTTTCCCGGTGAGGGTCTTGTGAACAGAGGAATCTCTGTATCAGTGCTTCGATAAGATAATTTCCGGGCCCCGCCGAAGCGATTGATCATCCTTCACAGTGAAGCTCTGTTACCGTGATTTACCTACCGATTTGCCGACATCACAATTGCCGATTGACGTGGTCCGGTCAAGGCACTTCTCTCAAAACAAAGGAGAAAATGATGACGGGCCTCGTTTTCGGAATCGATCAGGGCATCGCCTCGTGCGGATGGGCC
Organism: Rhizomicrobium sp.; assembly: GCF_056722145.1. Classification (NCBI taxonomy): domain Bacteria; kingdom Pseudomonadati; phylum Pseudomonadota; class Alphaproteobacteria; order Micropepsales; family Micropepsaceae; genus Rhizomicrobium; species Rhizomicrobium sp. The sequence goes on from NZ_JBWZET010000177.1 coordinate 3,470, forward strand.
GTGCTGCGACACCCGACGCCGGAAAATCCGACCGGCGAGATCATCGCCATGGGGTCGTGGATGTTCGACGTTCCCGAAACCGACAAAGAACGCACGCCTACCAACCAGATCCGACGGGGCAACCGCCTGCTGCGCCGCGTGATCCGCCGTCGCGCACAGCGCATGGCCGAAATCCGCCGCCTGTTTCACGCTCGCGGCTTGCTGGCGGGGCAGGACCCGGATGCGTTGAAGCGTGCCGGACTTGATCCCTGGGAACTGCGCGTACGCGGCCTCGACAAGGCGCTGGCACCTGCCGAATTTGCGGTGGCGCTGGGCCATATCGCCAAGCGAAGCGCGCCCAGCTCCATCGACCAGCGGTCGTTCGGCCGCAGCGGCACCGGCATCGGCGTGCGACTGCCGCGAGCCCGTTTGCGCCCGCGCCGACGGCGTACCGACAGACCCTCCTCCCGATACAGCCGGTAGAGCTTCTTGTGGTTCATGATGTGCCCCTTGCGCTCCAGCATGACGCCGACACGGCGATAGCCGAACCGCCGACGCAGGCCGGCGATCTCGCGCATTGCTTCGCGGATCACAGCATGG
>NZ_JBWZET010000178.1:0-14774 GCF_056722145.1 Rhizomicrobium sp.
TAATGCCCGGCGGGCACCGTGTACACCGGCGTCGTGTCGTTGGCACCGTCCAGATCGCGATCGAGCACGTAATAGGATTTGCCGCCCGGCATGGTCTCGCGGTAGCGCGCGATGTGGTGGGAAAAGCCGTTCTCGACTTCGACGTAATCGGCGACCCGGATTTTCGGGATCGGATGATCGTTAAGGTAGAGCACGCCCTCGACCATCTGCACCCGGTCGCCCGGCACCCCGACGATGCGCTTGACGAAGTCGCGGCTGGGGTCGCTCGGCAGCGCGAACACGGCGACGTCGCCCCGCTGCGGCACCGACGCCCAGACGCGGCCGAAGCTCGGCAGGTAACTGCCCCATGGCAGCGAATAGCGGCTGTAGCCGTAGGAGAATTTTTCCACGAACAGGAAATCGCCGACCAGGAGGGTATCCTCCATCGAGCCCGACGGGATGTTGTAGGGCTGGAAGAACAGCGTCCGCTCGACCAGCGCGATGATCAGCGCATAAACGAGGATGCGCACGAGGTCCCACCAGGTGTCGGAGGTGTCCTCGGTATTGGCCGGCTCGGGCTTGGGCACGGCGGGTGGCGGTTCACCAGCCATGGCAAGCGGCGTTGCGGCCGCAACGGCGGTCTTAGGTTCAGGCACGTCGCGCAACTCACTCATGGCCGGATCAGGGAACCGGAAGGCGCTGCTGCCGTCAAGTTGACGGGTTGGCGGAAATGATGACGAACGCCTGGGCGAGCGGAAAATCGTCGGTAATGGTGAGGTCGATCTGGACGGTCATGCCCGCCGGCGTGATCTCCTTCAGCCGCTCCAGCGCCCCGCCGGTGAGCTGCATGGTCGGCTTGCCGCCCGGCAGATTCACCACCCCCATGTCGCGCCAATAGACGCCGCGGTTGAGTCCGGTGCCGAGCGCCTTGGAACACGCCTCCTTGGCGGCAAAGCGCTTGGCATACGAGGCGGCGCGATTGGCGCGACGGTCCGACTTGGCGCGTTCCAGATCGGTGAAGATGCGATCGAGAAAGCGATTGCCGAACTTCTCGATCGACTGCTCGACGCGGCGGATATCGATCAGGTCATTGCCGATGCCGAGGATCATGGATGCTTCCATCGTGTCATCCCCGGCCGACCGTCCGAAGCTGCGAAGGCAGCGAAGGATAGGAGGGGAAGGGGACCCAGGTGGACGAGTTTGGAGGATGTGGAAGGCGAGCGCAAACTGATCTTGCGGGAGCGTGCTGCGTTGCGACCTGGGTCCCGGATCGCGCCCATGTGCCAGATTTCAAAACCGCCTTGGGTGCGTCCGGGATGACAATGTTTTTATGCCCGCGCCTCGTCCATCAGCTGGCGCATGCGGCGGATGGAGGCTTCCAGGCCGACGACGATCGCTTCGCCGATCAGGTAATGGCCGATGTTGAGTTCCTTGATCTCGGGGATGGCGGCGATCGGGCGGACGTTTTCATAGGTCAGGCCGTGGCCGGCGTGGATTTCGAGGCCGAGCGATCCGCCGTAGGCCGCGGCGTCGACACATTTCTTGAGCAGCTCGGCCTGCAGCTTGCCGGTGGCATTCGAATAGGCGCCGGTGTGAAGTTCCACCACCGGCGCGCCGAGAGCGCGGCTGGCGTCAAGCTGGCGCTTGTCGGGTTCGATGAACATCGAGACGCGAATGCCGGCATCGACCAGCTCGCGCACAATCGGCTTCAGGCGGTCGAACTGGCCCGCGGCGTCGATGCCGCCCTCGGTGGTGCGCTCCTGGCGGTTTTCGGGAACGATGCAGCAGGCGTGCGGCAGATGCTTGAGCGCAATGTCCTTCATCTCCGGCGTCGCCGCCATTTCGAGATTGAGCGGGATGCGCAACTCAAGCCTGAGGCTTTCGATGTCGTGATCGGAGATGTGGCGGCGGTCTTCGCGCAGATGCGCCGTGATGCCGTCGGCGCCGGCCGCAGCCGCCATCATCGCCGCCCGCAACGGGCTTGGATGCGAACCGCCGCGCGCCTGCCGCACGGTCGCGACATGATCGATATTCACGCCAAGACGAAGCTTTTGCATATCGGAGTCTCCTGAGGCGAAATTAGCCCCCTTCGGCGCTGCGCGCCACTTCCCCCACGGTCTAACTGCCAGACGGTGAAATCCTTCCGCCCGCGGGGGCAGAAAGTTACATGCTGGCGCTGGGGGCCTGGGCTTCTTCGGGTTCACGGACGCGGTCGACGGTGTCCACCACCTCGTTGACCCGGAGCGCGCCGACGATGTTCTGCAGGTGAACGACATCGCGCACCACCACGTCGACCTGGAAGTCGAAGAACAGCGGATTGCGCGCCAGCGTTTTCATGTTGAAGATATTGCCGCCGGCGTTGCCAATCGCAGTCATCGCGGCGCCGAGCGAACCGGGCGCGTTCTTCACCCGAACCCTGAGGCGCGCCACGCTCGGCCCCATGTCGGCAGCATGCGTGCCCCACGCGACATCGAGCCATTCCATGTCGGGATTGGTCTGGGCTTTTTCCAGTTCGGCGCAGTCGATGGTGTGGATCACGGCGCCCTCGCCCGGAACCATCAGGCCGACGATGCGGTCGCCCGGCAGCGGATGGCAGCATGTCCCAAGCTGGTAGCCGACGCCGCCGGTGAGCCCCTTGATGGAAATGCGCTTGCCTTCCACCGGCTGTTCCATCAGCGCGCGCTTGCGCCGCTCGGGGTCCTGCTTCAGTTCGGGATAAACCGCTTCCAGCACCTCGCGGCCGCGCAGGGCACCGCCGCCGACCTGGGCGAAAACATCTTCGGTCTTGGACAGGCCGAGCTTCTTGGCGACGCCCTCCACCGCCTTGTCGGTCAGCGCGTTGTTCTCGTCGGCAAACACCTTTTCCAGGATCTTGCGGCCGAGCTTGATGTGCTCGCCGCGCTGCTGCTGGCGCAGAAAGCGGCGGATTTCAGCCCGCGCCCGGCCGGTGACGACGAACTGCTCCCACAAGGGCGACGGCGTTTCGTCCTTGCCGGAAATGATCTCCACCTGATCGCCATTCCTGAGCGGCGTATACAGCGGCACCGGCGTGCCGTTGACTTTGGCGCCAAGGGTGCGATGGCCGAGATCGGTGTGGACCTGATAGGCAAAATCGATCGGCGTGGCGCCGCGCGGCAGCGGAATCAGGTCACCCTTCGGCGTGAAGCAGAACACCTGATCCTGGTAAAGGTTGAGACGCGACTGCTCGAAGAATTCTTCGGCGGTATTGCCCTGCTCGAGCAGGTCGACCATCTCGCGCAGCCATTCGTAGGCGCGGTTCTCCTGGCCTTCGCCGGTATCGGATTTGACGTCGCGATAGCGCCAGTGCGCCGCGATGCCCCGCTCGGCGATGTCGTGCATATCCTGGGTGCGGATCTGCACTTCGACCCGCTGCCGCTCCGGACCGATCAGAGTGGTATGCAGCGACTTGTAGCCGTTGGACTTGGGCGTCGAGATGAAATCCTTGAATCGCGCCGGCACCGCCTGCCAGTTGACGTGCAGGACACCGAGAGCGCGATAACAATCGGGCTCGGTCGCGACGATGACGCGGAAGGCGAAAACGTCGGACAGCTGCTCGAAATTGATTTTCTTGTCCTGCAGCTTGCGCCAGATCGAGAACGGGCGCTTGGAGCGGCCGTAAACCCAGCATTCGAGATTGTTCTCGGCAAGCTTACGCTTGATCTGATCGGCGACGAGATCGATCAGCTTGCCGCGGCTGGAATCCATCCGCTCGAGCCGGGTGACGATCGACTTGCGCGCCTCGGGATAGAGCTCGGCGAAGGCGAGGTCTTCCAGCTCCTCGCGGATGTGCTGCATGCCGATGCGGCCGGCGAGCGGCGCATAAACGTCGAACGTCTCCTGGGCGATGCGGCGGCGCTTTTCGGGTTTGGAGATGTAGCCGAGGGTGCGCATGTTGTGCAGGCGGTCGGCGAGTTTGACCAGCAGCACGCGGATGTCGCCAGTGATCGCCAGCATCAGCTTGCGGAAATTCTCCGCCTGCTTGGTGCGCTCGGAAAACACCTCAAGGCCGGTCAATTTGGTGACGCCATCGACCAGATCGGCGATTTCTTTGCCGAAATTGTCTTTGATGTCCTCGAACGTGGCGACCGTGTCCTCGATGGTGTCGTGCAGCAGCGCGGTCGCGATGGTCGCCTCGTCGAGCTTGAGCTCGGTCAGGATGGCGGCGACTTCGAGGGGATGGGCGAAGTACGGGTCACCCGAGGCCCGGAACTGCTTGCCGTGCGCCTTCATGGCGTAAACATAAGCCTTGTTCAGCAAGGCCTCGTTGGCTTCGGGGTCATAGGCTTTGACGCGATCAACCAGCTCCGTCTGGCGCATCAGCTTGCGCCGATTGGCGCGACGCGACGGATTCAAGGGCACGACATTGTTCTTTTCAGACGGCTGAGACGCGTTCATTCCCATATTATATAGGCACAGTTAACGCGAATGAGGAAACCGGAACCTGCCGCTGGGGTGAAAAAAGTTCTGCGCTGGCTGCTTTTCACGATCGGTGTGTCGATATCGCAAAAACAAAAGGCCCGGAATCACCCGGGCCTTTCGCGAATCTGGCAGCGGTAAAACTATTCCTCGTAGTCTTCGGCCGGCTCGGGCTGCGGCTCGGCACGGCGCTGGGCTTCGCTGGTGAGGGCGCGCAGCAATTCTTCCTCGGTGACCTGCCGGAACTGCGGGTCCTCGCGGCCTTCGTCGGTATCGGGACGGGTCTCTTCCGGCTCGTCGACCTCGGCGTGCTTCTGCAGCGATTTGATGTGGTCCTCGCGCAGGTTTTCCGGCGTCAGCTCCTGGGCCGCGATCTCGCGCAGCGCCACGACCGGATTCTTGTCGCGATCGCGATCGACCAGGGTTTCTGCGCCGCCCGAAAGCTGGCGGGCCCGGTACGCGGCCGACAACACGAGGTCGAACCGGTTCGGGATCTTGTCTACGCAGTCTTCAACGGTGACGCGGGCCATTCTTTCTCGATCCTAACGGGATTTCCGGGAAGCCGCGGAACCTATAGGAAACGGGCCAATCGGACAAGTCCTTTATCCAGCCTGAGAATCAGGCGATTCCGGGGCAGCCGTGAGCAGCGCCTTGGCCCGCCGCCAGGTCTCCCAGGCCTGCGCCGCCACCAACCCCAGCGCGAATAGGAGGGCGGCGTCGGTATAGGTCAGCGCCATCGAATCGGGCCGGGCAAAGGCGTGCGGCGGCTGCCCGCCTTCCACCGAAAGGCGCACGACGTAGCGGGCGGCGAACAGGGCGACGAACAGCGCCATGCCGACCGGCGACAGCTTCGAGGTGATCGCCCCGCTCGCCGTGTCGAGGGTCAGCTGCTGGTGCGAGGCCATCAGGTAGCCGAGCCCGACGCCCACCCCCGCACAGGCCACGAAGATCGCCAGCGTCAGCGGCGTAATCGGCGCCGGGTGGATGAAGGCCAGAAGGGCGAACAGCGACAGGATCGCCGGGCGAATCCACAACCGGTTCGGCTTCAACGGGCGGCCTTGAGTCGCTCGGCGCATGCGCCAGATCACGATGACCATGACGATGATGGGGCCGATGTAAGGGACAAACTGCTTGACCATGAAATCCTCAAAAACTGCTGCAAACCGGGGTTTCGACGCGCAGGACGGATTCCTGGCGAAAGCGGAGGCGATAAGCGGTGCGAATGGCTTCCAGTCGGGCGCCGTGGCCGGCCGATCCGGACATCACCAGCACCAAGCGCTTGGACGGCTCCCGCACGATGCCGCCCTCACCCTTCCATTGACCAAACGCATCCTGGACGGTGAGTCCGTCGGGAAAGCGGGGCGTGACCTCGTCGTCGAGGAAACGTTGCCAATCGGCCTCGCTTACCATGCCACCGCCGGGGATCGCACGGCCGAAGTAAAGCTCGGCTTTGACCATCGGCTGCAGCCCGGCCGGACAGCTGTGCGTCGCCAGCCCGGCACAGCCCTGCAGTAGCGCCAGCAGCCCCAAGACGGCGCCGACCTTCCGTAGGCGGTTGAGTTTTCGCATTTCTAACCCAGCCCCAGGAGCGCGCAGAGCGGCGAAGGTTTCCAAGTCCCAAAAAGGTCCCAGTCGTATTTACCGCTCGTTAAAACACTTAGGCCAGTTTGTCACACCTGGAATGCGACTCACTATCGTTTGCGCTATAGTGCAGGAGGATGAAATGGACCGTTTGCTCAGTGATCAGATGATTCTGCCAAGCCCCATTACCATCGCCGACCTTCCCCCGCGGGATACCGTGCGTTGGGTCAGCCGCCGCAAGGCCACGGTGGTCGCCGCCGTGCAGGCCGGCGTTATCACCCTATCCGATGCGTGTTCGCGCTATTCCCTGTCGGTAGAGGAATTCCTCTCCTGGCAGCGCACGGTGGAACGCCACGGCGTATCCGGGCTTCGCATCACCCAAGCCCAAAACTACCGCCAGCCCGGCCGGGCGCGGTGACAGCACAGCGTGTCAGTCAGATTGGCGAGTGGGTCCCGGGTCGCGCCAACATGCCAGACGAAATGAGCATCGTGGCGCGCCCGGGATGACAGCGTTCAATCCGCCTTCTTCTCACCCGGCGGTGCCACTGCTTTGACCATCGCCTGGGCCACGCCTTGGGGATTGCCCATCGTGCCAATCGCCTTGGCGGCTTCGACGAATTCGCTCGGCATCATTACCACCGTCATGGTGTTCTGCTCGGCGCCGATTTCGGTCAGCATCTGCATGCGGCGCAGTTCCAGCGAAGCGGGCGTGCGCATGATTTCGTGACCGGCCTCCTGCAGCAGCTTGGCCGCTTCGAATTCCGCCGACGCCTTGATGACGCGAGCGCGCTTTTCGCGCAGCGCCTCGGCTTCCTGGGCCATGGCGCGCTGCATCGACTGCGGAATCTCGATGTTCTTCATCTCGACGTTCTGGACTTCGACGCCCCAGGCCTCGGTCACCTGATCGACGCGCGTCTTGATCAGCAGGGCCATCTTCTCGCGCTCTTTCAGGACGTCGTCGAGCGGATGGGCACCGATCACGTTGCGCAGCGTCGTCAGCGCCACCTGGATCACCGCGTCGCGCACGTCCTGCACCTCGATCACCGCCAGATCGGGCTTGACGATGCGATACCAGATCACGGCGTTGAGCTGGATCGGGACGCTGTCGCGCGTCATCGCCTCCTGCTTCTCGATACCGTCGGTCAGGACGCGGATGTCGACCTTGCGGGCGTGTTCGACGCCGAACGGGATGATCCAGAACAGCCCCGGCCCCGAGGTACGTTTGTAAGCACCGAAGCGGAACACCAGCGCGCGCTCGTATTGCTGCGCGATGCGGAATCCCGAGAAGATGAAGAAGATAAAGACGCCGACGCCGAGCCAGAACCCCGGCATGAACAGAATGCGCGGCAGGCCATACGCACCCGGCGCCAGGAACATATCGTAGACGGTCTGGAACATGTTTCCCCCCGGACCATTCACCCGCGCTTATTTAAGCACGACGCGCGGGGCGGCGAAATCGCGGCCGAGGTGATTGGAATGAGGCTTAGTCTCAGGCGTCCAGCCGGATTGCCGCCGCAACGTCCGCTTCGGGAAGCGCAGCCAGTAACGCCGCGACCGATTTGTGCGACAGGGGATGGACCCACTTCGGCGCCAGATCTGCGAGCGGTTTCAACACGAACACCCGGTCGGCGGCGCGCGGATGCGGCAGCACCGGCGGCCCCTCTTCCACCCGTCCGTCGTAATCGATCAGGTCGAGATCGAGGGTGCGCGGGGCGTTGGGGACCGAGCGTTCCCGCCCGAACGCGGCTTCGATCGCGTGCAGAGCGGCCAGCAAGCCGGCGGGGCCGAGCGGCGTCTGCACCAGCGCCACGGCATTGACGTAGGGTGGATCGGACGGCTCCGGCCACGCGGGGGTACGATAGAATGGCGAAAGCTTCAGCACGCGGATTCTTTGGGCAGCCATGGCGCCCAGCGATGACGCGATCGTGATGGCCGGCGGGCCGGCATCGGAGTCCAAATTGGCGCCAAGTCCTAACAGGATCACAGCTGCCCCCGCTTGCACGGCCAAGCCGTTGCGTTAGAACTGACACTTGGCCTCGGGCGGATTTGCCCGCACGGCCGGAAATATTTGGAGGTCATTATGCTGTTCTACCCGCAAGAAAAGCTGGCGTTGTTCATCGACGGAGCCAACCTGTACGGCGCCGCCAAAGGGCTGCAGTTCGACATCGACTATAAGCGCCTTCTGGAGCTTTTTGCGCGGAAAGGCGTCCTGGTGCGAGCCTTCTATTACACCGCGGTAGCCGAAGACCAGGAATTCTCTCCGCTGCGGCCGCTGGTCGATTGGCTCGACTACAATGGCTTCTCGGTGGTGACAAAACCGCTCAAGGAATTCACCGACGCCCAGGGCCGCCGTCGCGTCAAAGGCAACATGGACATCGAACTCGCCATCGACGTCATGGAGATGAGCGATCAGGTTGACCACATCGTCATTTTCTCCGGCGACGGCGATTTCCGCCGGCTGGTGGAAGCAGCCCAGCGCAAGGGCCGGCGCGTCAGCGTGGTGTCGACGATCCGCACCCAGCCGCCAATGGTATCCGACGAACTGCGCCGTCAGGCCGACAACTTCATCGAGTTGGAAGAGCTGAAGCCGATGATCATGCGCGAAGGCGGCCAGCGCACGCCGGCGCACACCGGAGAACAAGCTGCGCAGTAGGCGTTCTACCGCGCAGCCCTCACATCTTATTTGGCGTCCGGAACGTAGGGCCCGTTGAGCAGCCCATTTTCCTTGTTCGTCAACAATTGGTAGTTGGCGAGCCGCGACACGTCATGGGCGCGGTCGGTCGCCGAGTTGATGATCTGGTCAATCGCGGTGGCAATCAGGTTGGCGATGATGTTGCCCGAATTGCCGCCGTCGCTCTGCCGCAGATAGACTGTGCCGTCCCATAACTGCGCACCGGTCTTGACGTCCACCAGCCGGGCCTTGGCGCTCACCACCGTGACGCTGGCGATGACTTCATAAGTCGAGCCGTAGTCGATCAGATCGATGTAGAGCACGGCGTCGGCGCCGATGTAGGCCGCGATCTTGTCGAGCGGAGCCTGGCGCATTTCGCCCGGCGTCGGCAGACCGTTATCCTTCATCATCTGATCGACGACCGTCACGGGATAGACATAGTATCCTTTCTCGGCCAGCGGCATGGTCACCGTGGAGAGATAGCCGTAAGAACCCTTGATATCGATGCTGGAGCTCAGCGGCGGCAGCACCAGGATCGAGCGCGGCGGATGCGCCCGGAGAGCGGTGTAGTCATAGGGATGTTGCGTAGCGCAACCCGACAGGAGCAATCCCGCCAGCGCGCACATCAGTACCATTGCTTTTTTCATCGCGGGCCTACTTCTTTGCCAGGTTGCCAAGCATGCGATCCATCAGCACGCCGGATTCGGGGAATTGAGCTTTTTCCGCCTCGAATTCGACGCGGGCGTTCTGCATGTCCCCGACCTGGAAGTAGAGCATGCCGAGATGGGCATGGAATCCCGGCGGAAGCGGCTGGTTCTTGGCCGCAGCCTTCTGGGCGTCCCCCCTGAGGATGTCGATCTGCTTGTTGGGCGTCAGCGAACCGGCGTCGACGGTCGAAACGTAGACCGAATCCTCGTAATGGCCCCAGTAGTAGTGCTGTTGCGGCGCGCAGCCGACAGCGATCAGCCCGATGCCGGCAGCGACAAGGGCGGTTTTGACGGTGTTGGTTCGCATCACGGCCTCCACCGGCCCTGCTCGACGCCTTCGACGAGGCGGTTCACCGCTTCACGGATGGCGAGGTCGAGGACTTTGCCGTTCAAGGTGGCGTCGTAACTCGCTGCACTGCCGAACCCGAGCACTTCGCGGTCGCTCAAGCTGTATTCGCCGGCACCCTGCGTCGAGTAGACGATCTCGCCGGTCAGCACATCGACGACCTTGAGGTTGACCTTCGAATAGGCGATCTGCGCCCGGCCGTGGCCGAGTATGCCGAACAGTTCCTGGTCGCCGGTTTCCTTGCGGCCGAATTCCGCGACTTCACCGGTGATGATGTAGTTCGCGCCTTTCAGCTTCAGTTGCTTGCCGAGCAGCGCCGCTTCGTTGTTGATCTCCGGCAGGTTCTCGCGATCGAGCACGGCGAAGCGTCCGGTCTGCTGCAGATGCGTGACCAGAATGCCCTTGGCCTGCCCGCCGAGCCGGTCGACACCGTCGGAGAACAGCCCGCGCATGTAGGGCGACGCGTTGTTGAACTTGCCCACGGCGATGGTGCTGCGGACGCCGTTATAAACGGTGCCAGCCGAGGCAACGGTTTCTGGTCGGATGGCCTGATGACTCTCGGTAGCGCAGCCAATGGCCGAAATACAGATAAGCGCCATACCGATCAGGCGCACGAACGCACTCACAGGGCGCATGTTCTCCCCCCCAGGTTAAAAAAACTACAGGTTTCAATTGTTGCGCCGCTTTTCACACCGTGGAAATGCGACAATTGCTGCGTCTGAATATTATTTGGGCAACCCAGCGTCATGTGGCTGCTCAGGGCCGGCTTAGCGCCTCGGAAACCTGGGGATCGGACAAAATTCGTTCGATCGCCGCGCTGACGGTTTTCGAGACTTCATCGCGCATTTCTTCTGCCGATGCTATCGGGCCCGTTTCGGGTTTGTTTGCTTCCACAGCATAGCGATCGACAACAACGACGCCGTTGTCGCTCACGATGACGTGAACACCCACACGCCCCACCAGCCGCAGTTCGCGCCCCGAGGCGTCGTTCGACACGAGGAACTCGAACTGCAGAACTTGGACTTCGATCTTCCGCCCCGCTGCAGCCGAGAACGTGGTGCCCTGCAGCGCCAGAACATCGGTGACGATCTGCTGCACCAGTGTCGTCGGCGATGTCTCCAGTTCGAATGTACAGCCGTTGCAGACCAGCTGCGTCCCGCGCGCGATGCGACGCACACCGAGAATGTTCGACCCTTCCGACGGCAACGGCGCGGTGTTGTGAATGCGGTCGACCACGACAAGGTTCACCGGCGCGCCGGCGTGCCACGCCTCGGTGAGGATGCCTTGCGGCGAATAGGCCGGCGACAAGCGCGGATTGCTGCAGGCGACGAGCGGCAATACAGCCAGCACCAGCGTCAGTGCGCGCAGGAAACGCCTTAAACAGAGATCGGCCGCCATGAGATCCCCCGCGCCCGCATCGATCGGCTCATGCTAGCGCGAACCGGAGGTTGAAACAGCCGCCGCGATGTGGCCAAATGTCACCAACAGCAGCGCGGGGCGGTGCGATGCTGCGACCGCTCTGATTTGACGGCGCGCGTTCGATTTGCCCTATAAGACCATCATGAGACTGGAACCGCCGCGCGATTGCCGCATCTGTCCGCGCCTTGCCGCCTTTCGCGACAAGAATGCCGACGAATACCCCGACTTCTTCAATGCACCGGTGCCGAGTTTCGGTTCCACTGACGCGCGGTTGCTGATCGTCGGACTGGCGCCGGGACTGAAGGGCGCCAATCGCACCGGGCGGCCGTTCACCGGCGACTGGGCGGGCGACCTTTTGTATAAAATGCTGCTCAAGCACGGGCTGGCGACCGGCCATTACGACGAGCGCCCCGATGACGGACTGAAGCTTGTCGGCTGCGCCATCACCAATGCGGTTCGCTGCGTGCCGCCCCAGAACAAACCGCTACCCTTCGAGATCAAAGCCTGCCGGCGCTATCTTTCGGCTCAGATCGCCGCGATGCCGAATTTGCGCGCCATTCTCGCCCTCGGCAAAGTCGCCCACGACAGCGTTTGCGACACCCTGGCGGTGCGAAAATCGCAATACCTTTTCAAGCACGGCGCCGCCTATCGCCTCGAAGCGGTGACGCTGGTCGCGAGCTACCACTGCTCACGCTACAACACCAACACCGGCGTGCTGACCGAGCCGATGTTCGACGCCGTCGTGCGCCAAGCAAAAAAAGCGGCCCTGGGCTGACGTTTCGGCGGCTTTTCCCTGCGTAAGCGCGGTGTAACGTCCGTCCGTCGCTCAAACCAGGGAGCCCCGCGATGGGCCAGGATATCAAACGCGAACCCAAACGATCGTGGGCCGAACCTTGGAAGGTCAAGGTGGTCGAACCGATTAAGATGACGACGCTGGCGGAGCGCCAACGCGCGCTGGTGGAAGCAGGCTACAACACCTTCCTGCTGCGCTCGGAAGACGTCTATATCGACCTTCTCACCGACAGCGGCACCTCGGCGATGAGCGACTGGCAATGGGCCGGCATGATGATGGGCGACGAGGCCTATGCCGGCAGCCGCAATTTCTACAATCTCGAAAACGCGGTGCATGAATACTACGGCTACAAGCATCTGGTGCCGACCCATCAGGGCCGCGGCGCCGAGCATCTGTTGTCGCAGATTCTGATCAAGCCGGGCGATGTCGTGCCGGGCAACATGTATTTCACCACCACGCGGCTGCATCAGGAACTGGCGGGGGCCAAGTTCGTCGATGTCATCGTGCCGGAAGGTCACAAGCCCAGCGACGAAAGCCCGTTCAAGGGCAATGTCGATCTCGGCAAACTCGAAGACCTGATCCTCACGGTCGGGGCCGAGAAAATTCCCTATGTCTGTCTCGCTGCGACGGTGAATATGGCGGGCGGCCAGCCGGTTTCGATGGCCAATGCCAAGGCGCTGCGCGACTTGACGGCGCGCCACGGCATCAAGGTGATGATGGACGCGACGCGCGCGGTGGAGAACGCCTATTTCATCCAGCAGCGCGAAGCTGGCTATGCCGACAAGAGCGTGCGCGAAATCCTGAAAGAATTCTGCTCCTACACCGACGGCTGCACCATGAGCGGCAAGAAGGACGCGCTGGTGAATATCGGCGGCTGGCTGGCGCTCAACGACGATCATGTGTTCGAGGAAGCGCGCAATCTGGTCGTGGTCTATGAGGGCCTGCACACCTATGGCGGCATGGCGGGCCGCGACATGGAAGCGATGGCGCGCGGCATCGTGGAGTCGGTCGCCGACGATCACATCCGCGCCCGCATCGGCCAGGTCGAATATCTCGGGCAAAAGCTGATCGACGCCGGGGTTCCGATCGTGAAGCCGATCGGCGGGCATGCGGTCTATCTCGATGCGCGCGCCTTTTATCCGCAATTGACGCAGGACGAATTCCCGGCCCAGACGCTGGCCGCCCTGCTCTACGAGAATTCCGGCGTGCGGGCGATGGAACGCGGCGTCGTCTCGGCCGGGCGCGATCCCAACACCGGCAAGCACCATTACCCCAAGCTGGAACTGGTGCGCCTCACCATCCCGCGCCGCGTCTACACCCAGGCGCACATGGACGTGACGGCGGAAAGCGTTATCGAGGTGTTCGACAACCGCGCCAACGCGACCGGCTTGCGCATGACCTACGAACCGAAATACCTGCGCTTTTTCCAGGCGCGGTTCGAGGTGATTTGATGATCATCCCCGGCGCGGCGCTTGCTTCGCCGGGGTTGACAATCTGCTATTCCGCCTTGGCGACGTATTGGTCGTAGGCTTCCACGGCCTGGGCGGCGTACATCACGCTGGGGCCGGCGCCCATGTAGATCGCCATGCCGACGGTCTCCATGATCTCCTCGCGGGTCGCGCCATGCTTGCGGGCGGATTCGGCGTGGAAGGTGATGCAGGGATCGCAGCGCACCGCCACCGCGATGCCGAGCGCGACCAGTTCCTTGGTCTTGGTGTCGAGGGCCTTGGGCGCGGTCGCGGCCTGGGCCATGGCGGAAAACGCCTTCATCACGTCGGGCGTACCGTCGGGCGCGCGAAGCTGCTTGGTGAGACCGAGCATTTCGGTCGCGATTTGGGGCCAATCCTTGAACATGAGGGCATCTCCTGCTGGGCTTGGCGTGTATATTAGTATTCACTAATATATTTCAAGCCCACCGATGTCGCAGGCGCCCCCGCGCACTCGTTGTCATCGCCCGCAAATGCAGGCGACCCAGGTCAGGCCTGTCGCGCTGTTGGCGATGTGCCAGATGGGACCTGGATGGTCCGCAGTCGCGGGCCATGACATGGAGGTTTCACGCATACCGCTCTTCCTTCCACGGATCGCCCTCGTTGTGATAGCCGCGGACTTCCCAGAATCCGGGCTGGTCGTTGGCGGCGAGTTCGATCCGCGTCACCCATTTGGCGCTTTTCCAGAAATACCAATCGGGGATCACCACCCGCACCGGGCCGCCATGCTCGCGCGCGATCGGCTTGCCCTCCCAGGAATGGGCGAGCAGCACATTGGCCTCGGCGAACACCGACAGCTTCACGTTGGTGGAGTAGCCATCATAGGCGGTGAAAATGACGTGGCGCGCTTCCGGCTTCGGCTTGACGAGATCGAGCAGCGTCTTCGCCGCCACGCCGCGCCAATGATTATCGTAGCGGCTCCATTGCGTGACGCAGTGAATGTCGGAGACGGAGTCCTCCTGCGGCAGCGCCAGGAATTCCTCCAGCGTCCAATGCAATGGATTTTCGCACAGCCCGCCGATACGCAGGCGCCAATTCTCCGGCTTCACCGCCGGCTGGACGCCGAGATCGAGCACCGGCCAGGTCTTCACTTCCTTCTGCCCCGGCGGCAGGCGGTTGACATGGCCGAGGTCCGGCCGCCCGGTAATCAGCCGCTTATCCGCCGCCCATTGCTCCTTGGTGCGAACGAGCTTGTCATTGGGGTGGGTTGGTTCGTCGGACATAGAACCATTCTAAAGGAGCGAATGGCGAATAGCGAGTTGGGAATAGGGTTACCCCTTCGCCCGCATGATCCTGGCCTTGTCGCGGGCCCAGTCGCGGCTCTTTTCGGTTTCGCGCTTGTCGTGCAGCTTCT
>NZ_JBWZET010000179.1:0-11193 GCF_056722145.1 Rhizomicrobium sp.
GTCGCAGACATCCAAGAGCGAGCCGTCGCACAACACCACGGCGCGGAAGATCGTGTTTTCCAACTGGCGCACATTGCCGGGCCAGGAATAGCGTTCCAACAGGTCGGCGGCCTCGGGTGTCAGACCGGCCACCGGCTTGTGCTCTTCGATCGCGAAGCGGGTGATGAAATGGCGGGCGAGGGCGGGAATGTCGTCGCGGCGATCGCGCAGCGCCGGCACGAAGATCGGGAAGACGTTGAGGCGATAGAACAGGTCTTCGCGGAAGCGGCCTTCCTTGGTCAGTTCGGCGAGATCGCGGTTGGTCGCCGAAATGATGCGGACATCGACTTTCACCGGGCGCTTGGCGCCGATCGGATCGACTTCGCCTTCCTGCAGCGCGCGCAACAGCTTCACCTGCATGTCGAGCCGGAGTTCGCCGATTTCGTCGAGGAACAGGGTGCCGCCGTCGGCTTCCTGGAACTTGCCGGCATGGCGTTCGGAGGCGCCGGTGAACGAACCCTTCTCGTGACCGAACAGAATCGACTCGATCAGGTTCTCGGGAATGGCACCGCAGTTGACGGTGACGAACGGACGGCCGGCGCGGTCCGATGAGCCCTGAATGGCGCGCGCCACCAATTCCTTGCCGACGCCCGATTCGCCTTCGATCAGAATCGGAATGGTCGATTGCGCCGCGCGCACGCCGAGGCGGGCGACCTGCTTCATCTCGTCGGACTTGGCGATGATGTCGTCGAACACCAGGCGGTTGTCGGACTTCTTCTTGAGGCGCGAAACTTCGGTCGACAGCGTGCCGATCTTGAGCTGGTTGCGGATCGACACCGCGATGCGTTCGGGACTGGCGGGCTTGACCAGAAAGTCGTTGGCGCCGGCGCGCATGGCTTCCACCGCCGAGTCGATGCCGCCCTTGGCGGTCAACACGATCACCGGCAGATCGGGATGGGAGACGCGCACCTTCGACAAAACTTCCAGGCCATCGATGTCGGGCATGATGAGGTCGAGCAGGATCAGCGCAATCTGGTCGCCCTTGGGCCCGTTCACCAGATCGAGCGCCGGGCCGCCGCCGGGGGCGGTCACCACGGTCATGCCCGAACGGCTGATCGCAGCTTCCAACAGGCGCCGTTGCACCGGATCGTCATCGACGATGAGAATAGTCTGGGCCATCACGTCCTCGAGTGTTGAGGCGCAATGTGGTCCGGTGAGGGTAAAGGTCTGTTTAAGATGTGTCCTTTTGCGGCACAGAGTCCTCCCGACTTAGTATAGTAAACATACAGTAAATATCGGTTCGGCGCGAATGCTGACAAGGTGTCAGTTTACGCCGGATGCTGGCGCCGCCTTTCTCCTCTCGCGCCTGGGTGCTCCCCCACGGCCGGCGCAGTCCCGGGCGGCTGGCGCAGAAACGGGCAAGGTGTCGATTCTGTGGCGGATTTGGCGCCGATCACGGCCGTCTTGAGATAGCCATCCTTGTGTGCCAGCTTCTCGCCATGAGCGACAAACCTGCCACGATCATCGACTTTCCCGAGCTTCAGACCCCTTTGGCCGCGCTCGACGGGGCCGTTCCGGCCTCGCCCCAGTGGTTCAAGGACGCCATCGCGGTCACGCCGGAGGACAATATCGTCGAAGTGGAAGGGGCGCCGATCCACTATTTGAGCTGGGGCGCTCGCGGTAAACCGGGCCTGTTGCTGGTCCACGGCAATGCCGCCCACGCCGGCTGGTGGAGTTTCATCGCCCCGTTCCTCAGCCGCGATTATCATGTCGTGGCGCCCGATCTGTCCGGCATGGGCGATTCCGCCTGGCGCCCGGCCGGCTATTCGATGGAAGGCTTCGCCGCCGAGGTGCTCGCGGTCGCCGAGCACTCCGGCCTGTTGTCGGTGGAAGAGCCGCCGGTGATTGTCGGCCACTCCTTCGGCGGTTTCGTCACCATCCTGGCGGGTGCGTTGTATGGCGAGCGCCTCGGCGGCTCGATCATTCTCGATGCCCCGGTCAATCCGCCCGACCGGGTCCATTCCACCCCGCTGACGGCGCGCGCCCATCACCACTATCCCACCATCGCGCGGGCGCTGGCACGCTTCCGCCTGCTGCCGCCGCAGGTGTGCGAAAACCTGTTCCTGCTCGATCATGTCGCCCGCCAGTCGCTGCGCGAGGTCGAAGGCGGCTTCCGCTGGAAGTTCGATCCCCAGATCTGGCGCGATTTCTCGATCGGCGACATGGAGGCGCGCTTGCGCGACACCAAGTGCCGGATCGCGATTTTCCGCGGCGAGAATTCCATCCTGATGCCGCCCGAAATCGGGAATTTCATGTCGAGCCTGCTCGGCCGCACCGCCCCGGTGGTGGAAATCCCCGAGGCGCAACACCACGTCATGCTCGACCAGCCTTTAGCGCTGGTGGCGGCCTTAAGGGCGCTGCTCGCCGACTGGCGCCATTCCGAAGTGTCGCGCTCGCCGGACGAACCGCCCGAACTCTGAAACGCGGCCGGCCGGCAATTGAGGGTTTGCTGGTTTAGAAGTGGTAGCGCAAGCCCAGCCCGACGCCGAGGCCGTCGTCGTCGCCTTGGGAATAGAGCCCGAACACGCCGGAGCGGTGATAGAGCCGCGCCGCCCAGTCCCAGTTCTCGGTGAACGGCAGCCCCGACGAGAATTCCGCCGTCACCTCGTTGAGGAATTTCTTGCGCAGCGTCGCCGAGACCTGGTGCTTGTAGCAGATCACCTCGTAGGCCGGATCGAGATCGTAGGAGGGGCCGGTATAAACGGCGAAACTGGTGCGCTCGTAGCCGAACAGATTGTCGAACTGCAGCCCCAGCATGCCGGCGAAGATCGTGTCCTGGTGATCGAGGAAGGTCTGGTTCACCTGGATCTCGGCAGCGATGTAGATGTCGGAGCCGAGGCGCACGAGCTTGCGGTTCAGCGCGACGCCGGCGACCAGGCCGCGCGACTGCATGTTGAAGCCGTCCTGAACGATGGCGCCGACGAACTTGCGCGCATTGGGACCCAGCCACAGCGATACCGACCAGTTTTGCGACTGTCTGCTGTTGCGATCCCAATAGGAGCCTTCGGCCGCAGCCGCAGGAAGGATCGGAGCGAGCGCCGTGAGTGCCGCCAGAATAATCCGCCTACGGAACATATCGCCTCCCGCTTGAAAGCCGACGCAGCAGCAGCGGAAGCTTAGACTACTTGAGGTTGTACATTTGTATTATTCTGTTGTGGCGCCGCGGCCATTGCCGCTCCGCAAGCTTTGCCTATAGTCGCCGCCGATCCAGGGAGCCGGTGGATGGACTCGACAGACGAGACGGACGAGGTGTCGGTGACCGCCGATATCGGCGAACGGCTCCGGACATGGCGTAAGTTCGTCGCCCATCTGCGCTGGTTCACGCTGGCGACGGCGGCATTTTTGATCGCGCTTCTCATCTTCCGCACGCACGGCTGACGCGTCCGTAAGAATTCGAAACAGACTGTGTTTCGGTGCGGTTGCGAAATGTCAAAGAACCCCCAAAATCGCGACCAATTGGTGTGTAATGCCGCATGCGGCAGCGTTGCCTATGGGACATGATTGGGTTATGCCCGCCGCGGCTAAATTTGGGGGCGGTTAGTGGCCGCAAGGCTGGTTATTGCTGCGTGAAGGCGGCCCTTATCTGCTCACAAGTCCGTGGCCCGTATGGGGGACCCGTTGCCCTCGATCAACCAACGAGATGCGTGAACCATGCCTCAAATAATCGGAATCCCAAAAGAGACGTACGCCGGCGAGAAGCGCGTCGCGATCGCGCCCGACGTCGTCGAAAAACTGATAAAGCTCGGATTCGCGGTGCAGGTGGAAACGGGTGCCGGGGAGGGTGCCAGCTTCTACGATGATGCGCTTGCCGCAGCCGGAGCAAAAATTCAGACCGCCGCCGAGCTCTATGCGACCAGCGACATCATCTTCAAGGTCCGTGCCCCGGACGCGAACGAAATCGCGCTCCTGAAAGCGGGACAGACCCTCATCAGCTTCATCTGGCCGGCCCAGAATCCCGACCTGATGCAGACCCTGGCCGCCAAGAAGATCACGGTTCTCGCCATGGATGCGGTGCCGCGCCTGTTGTCGCGGGCCCAGAAAATGGATGCCTTGACTTCGATGGCCGGCATCAGCGGCTATCGCGCCGTGATCGAGGCCGCCAACGCGTTCGGCCGCTATTTCAACGGCCAGATCACCGCCGCCGGCAAGATCGCGCCCGCCAAGGTGTTCATCGCCGGTGCCGGCGTTGCCGGTCTGGCGGCGATCGGAACCGCAGCCGGCCTCGGCGCCATCGTCCGCGCCAACGACACCCGCGCGGAAGTCGCCGATCAGGTCAAATCGCTGGGCGGCGAGTTCGTCAAAGTCGATTACGAGGAAGAAGGTTCGGGCGGCGGCGGTTACGCCAAGGTCATGAGCGAAGGCTTCCAGAAGGCCCAGCGCGAGATGTACGCGAAGCAGGCCAAGGACGTCGACATCATCATCACGACCGCCCTCATTCCGGGCAAGCCGGCGCCGCGCCTGATCACCGCCGACATGGTCGCCTCGATGAAGCCCGGCAGCGTCATCGTCGACATGGCGGGCGAGCAGGGCGGCAACTGCGAGTTGACCGAACCCGGCAAGGCCGTCGTCAAGCACGGCGTCACCATCATCGGCTACACCGATCTGGCGTCGCGGCTTGCCAAGCAGTCTTCGACGCTGTTCGCGACCAACCTGCTGCGGCTCACCGAAGAACTGTGCAAGGCCAAGGACGGCCAGATCGTCGTCAACATGGAAGACGATGCCATCCGCGGCTTCACCGTCATCAAGGACGGCGACATCACCTGGCCGGCCCCGCCGCTGAAACTGCCGGCGCCTCCGCCCCCCAAGCCCGCGGCGGCTCCGGTCGTCAAGGAAGAGCCGAAGAAGTCCGGCATCGGCCAGGCCATCATGGTCCTGGCGGCGGCCGGCCTGTTCGCGCTGATCGGCATGACGGCGCCGGCCGCCTTCATCGGACACTTCACGGTATTCGTGCTGGCCGTGTTCGTCGGCTACATGGTGGTGTGGAACGTCACGCCGGCGCTGCATACGCCGCTGATGAGCGTGACCAACGCCATTTCCTCGATCATCACCATCGGTGCCTTGCTTCAGGTCGCCCCGCCGCACGTCGAGGGGCGCATGGATGATGTGATCCTCTACGTCGCCGTCGCGGGCATCGCCCTGACGTCGATCAACACCTTCGGCGGCTTCGCGGTGACGCGGCGCATGCTGATGATGTTCCACAAATAAGGGGACCGCACCAATGAGCTTTGCTATTCCTGCAACATTGACGACGGTCGCCTATATCGTTGCGACCATCCTGTTCATCATGAGCCTCGGCGGCCTTTCCAATCCGGAAACGTCGCGTCGCGGCAATTGGTTCGGCATCATCGGCATGACCATCGCGGTCGTCGCCACCGTGTTCGGCAGCCGCATCATCACCGGCACCGATCAGCCCATCGTCGCCTTCCACGGCCTGCCGTGGATCATCGGCGCCATGGCGATCGGCGGCACCATCGGTCTCATCGCGGCGAAAGTCGTCAAGATGACCCAGATGCCCGAGCTGGTGGCGATCATGCACAGCCTGGTCGGCCTAGCGGCGTGTGCCATCGGCTTCGCCAGCTTCATCGACACGACGCCGCTCGACGTCCTGCCCAAGGACCTGGCGGCCTCCGAAACGATCCACCTGATCGAGATCTATGTCGGCATCCTGATCGGTGCCGTCACCTTCTCGGGCTCGGTGATCGCGTTCGGCAAGCTGTCGGGCAAGATCGGCGGCAAGCCGGTGATCCTGCCGGGGCGCCATCTGGTCAATCTGGCCGGCCTCGCAGTGGTTCTCGTCTACGGCTACATCTTCGTCATGCACGGCCCGATCAAGGCCGGCACGCCGTCGGTCGATATGCTGGTGCCGCTGATCGTGATGACCGCGATTGCGCTCCTGTTCGGCATCCACATGGTGATGGCGATCGGCGGCGCCGACATGCCGGTGGTGGTGTCGATGCTCAACTCCTATTCGGGGTGGGCAGCGGCGGCGACCGGCTTCATGCTGTCGAACGACCTGTTGATCGTGGTCGGCGCCCTGGTGGGTTCGTCGGGTGCGATCCTGTCCTACATCATGTGCAAAGCGATGAACCGCAAGTTCCTCGCCGTGATCGCCGGCGGCTTCGGCACCGGCGGCGGCACCGCGGCGAAGAAGGCCGATGGCGAGCCGCAGGGCGAAGTCTCGCCGATCAGCGCGGTCGAAACCGCCGAGCTGCTCAAGGACGCCAAGAACGTCATCATCGTTCCGGGCTACGGCATGGCGGTCGCCCAGGCGCAGCACACGGTGTACGAGATCACCAAGTTCCTGCGTGAAAAGGGCGTCAACGTCCGCTTCGGCATCCACCCGGTCGCGGGCCGCATGCCGGGCCACATGAACGTGCTGCTCGCCGAAGCCAAGGTCCCCTACGACATCGTCATGGAAATGGACGAACTCAACGAGGACTTCCCGCAGACCGACGTGTCGATGGTCATCGGTGCCAACGACATCGTCAATCCGGCGGCCGAGGACGATCCGACCAGCCCGATCGCCGGCATGCCGGTGCTGCAGGTATGGAAGGCCAAGACCTCGATCGTGATGAAGCGCTCGATGGCGTCCGGCTACGCCGGCGTCGACAATCCGCTGTTCTACAAGGAGAACAACCGGATGCTGTTCGGCGACGCCAAGAAGATGCTCGACGAAGTGCTCGCCGCCCTCAAGGCCTGAGCAGTTTCGTCATCCTGAAAAAGACCCCGCCGGAGCGATCCGGCGGGGTTTTTGTCAGTTCGGCGGGTTGTAGGTCTCGAGGAACTTGACCGTCGCCTGCAGCATCTGCAGGCGGGTGTCGCTCTTCGACAGCCAATGGTCCTCGTGGCTGAGGGTGACGAACTCATACGGCTTCTTGGCCGCTTTCAGCGCATCGGCCATGTCGTCGCTCTCGAAGTAGGGCACCACGGTATCGTCCTTGCCGTGGATCAGCAGGATCGGGATCGTCACCCTGTCGATGTGCTTGATCGGCGAGATGTCGGCGAGTTTGGGATCGTTGAGGTCGGTGATGGCGAGGAAGCGATCCCAGAAGCGTTCGCCGCGCGTTTCGGCGTCGCTGTTCGGCCAGCGCTCATAGCGGAACAGCGCACGGATGTCGGAAATGCCTGCAATCGACACGGCGCAGCGATAGACGCCGGTGTCGAGCGTGGCGCCCGCCAGCGCCGCATAGCCGCCATAGCTTGCCCCGACAATGCAGACCCGCTTGGGATCGATCATGCCTTGTGCCGCCAAGGCGCGGACGCCGTCCGACAGGTCGGACTGCATCTTCTTGCCGAACTCGCCGAAGCCGGCCTGGAGCAGCTCCAGGCCGAACCCGTCGGAGCCGCGGAACTCTGGCTGCAGCACGGCATAGCCGCGCGAGGCGAGCGCCTGCGAGAACCAGTCGAAGCCCGGCTCGTCGCGGCTGTGCGGGCCGCCGTGGGGCAGGACGACCAGCGGCAGGTTTTTCGCGTCGCGCCCGTTGGGCAAGGTGAGATAAGCGTTGACCTTGCGCCCGTCGCCGGCGGTGTATTCGATCCAGCGCTTGGGCGCGATCTCGTCGACGCCCTTGTAGGTCGCCCCGATCGGGGCGGCCTTGTGCGTGGTCATGTCGACGAGCGCGAAGCTGTCGCCGTAGGCCGGGCCGAACACATGGATGATGACCTTGGCGTGATCGTCCGACCACCCTTCCAGCTTGATGTTGATCGCGTCGTTGAACGCCGCCTTGACGCTCCGCCACATGCGGTCGTCGCGGCCATCGAACAACTGGTAGTCGTCGCGGTCGTAGACGTGCGACACGCCGATGATGCGGCCCGTGCGTGACGACGTCAGGGTGTCGCTGAAACCCTGGCCGGCGTGCAGCCACGGCGCGACGCTGCCGTCTTTGAGCGCGATCTGCTTGATGTCCGGCAGCCCCGCTTCGTTCGGAATGTACACGACCACGGCGGTTCCGTCCTCGCTGAGGCCTTCGAGGTGCGGCGAGGCGATTGGCGCCGGCAGGTCGAGCGCGTGGATCGTACCGTTGTCGTTGAAGATGTCGGCCTTCCAGTGCTGGGTGTTCTCGTCATAGCTCGCCTCGGCGACGATCTTGCCGTTGGCGTCGACGATCCAGTCTTCGGCGCGGGTGTCGCGCGGGTTCGAAACCATCTCGGTCAAATTGGCCTCGACGTCGACGCGGAACAGCGCCAGATAGCCGGCGTTGCCGACAAAATAGATGCCGCGCACGAACAGGCACGTCCTGCCGTCAATCGTGCGCGCCTGCGGTTCGCCAAGAACGACGTTCATCGTGTCGGCGCCGCCGCCGCCGCGGACGTGCTCGAGCAACGCACGCTGCACCTTGGTCACGACGTTGTAGGTCTGCGACATGAAATACTCATGGCGATGACCCATCATGCCCCTCGGCTGCGAGGTGACCGAGGTGGTGATCACGAGTGTCTGGTTGTCGGCCCACTGCAGGCCGCGCATCTTGGCATCACCAAGATTGACCATGCCGACGACCGCATGATCGGCGATCGTCTGGGCGACCACGACCCGTTTGGCGCCGAGATCGCGCACATAGGCCAGCGTATTGCCATCCGGCGAAATCGTCGCTTCCGCCAAGGTCGGCAGATTGCCGAACGCCTCAACTGGGGGCGCCGCCAGCGCCCACGCCGTACACACGAACAGTGCGGCCACCGCCGCAGCCCAACCCCGCATCATCTTTGTCCCCCCTTGCTGATACAGCCCGCACAAGCGGCTCGCCATAATGGCACAAACTTGGAACCGGTTCACGGCCTGGCAGCGCCCGCGGCACGTCGGAGCGGCGGGCCGCGACCATTCGATCCGGCCGGCAATTGTTCGAAAATTAGAACAACCGTAACCCGTGGCGGAGCAGTCTCCGCCTGGGCGTGCGTTCGCGCACGGGGGGAGAAGACATGTTTCGCAATGCATCGTTAAACTCCAAGGTCCTTGGAGCGTTCGGCTGCGTTCTGGCTACGACCGTCCTGGTAGGACTGTTCTGCCTGCAGCGCGTGATGGTAACCAATGCCAGCGCGGTCGCTCTGGCCACCCAATGGCTGCCATCGACGCGTGCTCTGGGCGACCTGCAGTACACCATCCAGCGCTATCGCACTTGGCAGGGCAACTACCTCGTCGTGTCCACCGACACGCAAAAGACCGCCGCCCTCGACAAGCTGCGCGGTTTCGAACGGGACGTCGACCATCATCTCGCGACGTACCGGGCCGGCATCGAAAGTGCCGAAGAACATGAGCTCGCGTCCCGCGTCGCCGACATCTGGAACAGCTACAAGCCGATGATGGACGAGGAGATCGCCCTCTCGAAGTCCAGTAGCCGGGATGCGGCGTCAGAGTTTCTGGCCGGGCCGGTGACCAGGAAGGCGCAGGACTTGCGTGATGCGATCAACGCCTGCGTCGACTACAACGACCGCGGCGCCCAGGCCGCCCGTGCCGCCGCCCAGGGGGCCGCCGATTCGGCGACAATTGGCATAGTCATCGGCATGATCGTAGCGCTTCTGGCGGCAATTGCGGCGGGCTGGATGCTCGTGTCCTCGGTCTCACGCCCGATTGCGAACATCACCGACGCGCTGGTCGGGTTGTCCAAAGGCGACTTTGCCGCGCCCGTTCCTGCAATCGACCGCGCCGATGAAATCGGCAAACTGGCCGGTGCGATGGCGGCGTTCAAGACCCAGCTTGCGGCGGCCGAGCGCTCCAAGGCCGAACAGACCACGCTGATTGTCTCCACCATCGGTTCCGGTCTCGATCACCTCGCCAAGGGTGATCTGGCGTATCGCATCACCACCGCGCTTGAAGGCCCGTTCGTCAAGTTGCGCGAGGATTTCAATGGCGCGATCGCTCACCTCGAAGCCATGGTGCGGCGCGTGCTGGCCGGCATGGACGACATCGCCGACGGCGCCGCAGAACTCGCCAAGGCCGCCGACGATCTGTCGTGTCAGGCTGAGCGCGACGCGGCGAGCCTGGAAGAAACCGCCGCGGCGCTCGATCAGATCACTGTTACCGTCAAGCATGCCGCGGTGAACACCAAGTCGGCACGGGCGGCGGCGGTGGAAGCGCGCAGCGGTGCCGAGGCCGGCAGCCACGTCGTCGACGCAGCCATCGGCGCGATGGGAGCCATCGCCGAATCCTCAAAGAAAATTTCGGAGATCCTCGGCCTGATCGACGAGATCACCTTCCAGACAAACCTCCTGGCCCTCAATGCCGGCGTCGAGGCGGCACGGGCTGGCGAAGCGGGCAGGGGCTTCGCCGTGGTCGCCGCGGAAGTTCGTGCCCTGGCGCAACGGTCGAGCGAGGCGGCCAAGGAGATCAAGGCACTGATCGCCTTGTCGGGCAATCAAATCACCGAAGGCGTCAAGGATGTCGATGAGGCGGGAGCCACGCTCAATGCCATCGCGGCGCGGGTGCTAGAACTCGATGCGCTTGTCGCCGGGATCGCCCAAGCTGCCGAACAACAGGCCGTGGGAATCGAACAGGTCAATGCCGCAGTCGGGTCGATGGACCAGTCGACCCAGCATACCGCTGCGACGGTCGAACAAAGCACTGCCGCAACCCGCAGCCTGCTTGATCAGGTGACCGCCCTCAAGGATCTGGTGGGTTTCTTCCACGTTGGAGCGGAGGATCGCCCCGGGATGCGCGGGAGAATAGCCGCCTGAGGGCTTCGAACACAGAATCAGCACCAGTGCGCCTCGGCGGTGTTGCCACTGGTCAAAACCTGCGATGAATTCGCCGACAGGGCGCGGCAACCTCCGTGGCGGTTTTGCGGCGGCCCGATTTCCCTTATGTCGGACAGGGGTTTGCGGTGCTCTTGCGCATCATGCCAAGGCACCGGTGTCATCGAATTATCTTTTTCCCTGACTTGTAGCCGCCGCAGCTGGACCGCTAGACTCCTGCCACTTAGCAAAGTGACGGGCCTGATCGTCGCCACGACGCGTTCGATCGGCAACCCGTCCGCCGGGACGGCCAGGAAAACCAGACGTCGTGTGTACCATCCGAGAGGCGCGGCTGCCGAACGACAAGCCGGTGATCCTCGACTTCATCGTGGCGCTTCAGCGCTATGAATCGTTCCTCGAACCCAACCACCTCATCGATCTCGTCAAAGCCGAGGAGTATTTCAATTGGCTCCTCGAGCGCCGCGGCGCCAT
>NZ_JBWZET010000180.1:0-7538 GCF_056722145.1 Rhizomicrobium sp.
CTCAAAGTCGGCGAGCCGGCCGCCGATCTTGCCGCGGCGGCGGCGCTGATTTCCTCGTTCGCCGGCACGCCCTTGCCGCCCGACACGGTATTTTTCGGCGAGATCAGCCTGACCGGCGACATCCGCACCTGCCCGCAAGGCGAGCTTCGCCTCAAAGAGGCCGCGAAACTCGGCTTTACCACCGCGGTGGTCCCGCGCGACACCAAATGCGATGTCCCGGGACTGTCATTGAAACAGGTCAAGGATGTCGGCGACCTGATCGCCGTCGCCAGTGCCGGTGCGCCCCGCAAGTAGCCGCCGCGCATTCCTTCGAATCGCCGCTTGCAGTAGAATCGGGCCATGAACCTGTCGTTCCAGTTCCTTGATCTGGTGGTCGTGCTGATCGTCATCGCCTCGGCGGTCTACGCGACCTATCGCGGGCTGGTGGCCGAATCGCTGGCGGTGTTCGGCTGGATCGCCGCCGCCTATGCCACGCTCTATTTCGGCCCCTGGGTGGCGTGGTGGCTGCGCGGCATGATCAGCCCGCAATGGCTGGGCGAGGCGGTCGGCTATCTGCTGGTGTTTCTGACGGTGCTGATCCCGCTGCAATTCGCGTCGTCGCGCATCTCCCAAAACGTCAAGAAATCGCAGGTCGGCACCCTCGACAGCGTGCTCGGCACCGGCTTCGGTCTCCTCAGAGGTGTCGCCATCGTCGGTATCGCGTATCTGGTGTTCACCGCCTGGGTGCCATCGCGCGACCAGCCGAACTGGATCCTCAACACCCGGCTTTATCCCGTTATACGGGCGTCGGCCGAGATCGTCGCGTCGCTGATTCCCAATCAGGAAGTCGGAGTTCCCCGCGATGCGCGCGAACACCGGCAAGATCCCAACGATTCGACCGATCCGATCGGTGCCAAAATCGAGCAAACCGACGAGCCGCCGCCTCCGGCGGAGGCGAAACCGGAGCAAAAGCCGGCGGAATCCGAGCCGGCGCCGCAACCGCGGCCACAGCCCGCAAAACATGCGAAGAAGACCTATGGCGCCAAGGACCGGCACGCGCTAGACAGGCTGATCGAAACAACGAACAGCGACAAGAGCGGCAAGCCATGAGCGGGCTGACCGATCCTTTTGCAGGCGAGGCGACGGACTCCCTGCACGAGGAGTGCGGCGTTTTCGGAATCTTCGGCCATCACGGCGCCGGCGCCCTGACGGTGCTCGGGCTGCACGCGCTGCAGCACCGCGGCCAGGAAGCGGCGGGCGTCGTCACCTATGACCACGGCCAGTTCATCGCCGAACGCCATCCGGGCCTCGTCGGCGACATCTTCGGCAAGAACAGCGCCCATACCGCCAATCTCAAGGGCGAGTACGCCATCGGCCACAACCGCTATTCCACGGCGGGCGGCTCGGCGGTGCGCAACATCCAGCCCTTGTTCGCCGATCTGACCGGCGGCGGCATCGCCATCGCCCACAACGGCAATCTCACCAACGCCTATGCGCTCCGGGCCAAGCTGGTGCAGGACGGTGCGATTTTCCAATCCACCTCCGATACCGAAGTCATCATCCACTTGACCGCGCGCTCGAACAAAGGCCCGGTGGTGGACAAGCTAATCGATGCGCTGAAGCAGGTGGAAGGCGCCTATTCGCTGGTGGCGATGACCGCCAAGAAGTTGATCGGCGTGCGCGATCCGTGGGGCGTGCGCCCGCTGGTGCTCGGCATGCTCGACGGCGCCCCGATCTTCGCCTCGGAAACCTGCGCCCTCGACATCATCGGCGCCGAATTCGTGCGCGACGTCGAGCCCGGCGAAGTCGTGGTGTTCACCAAGGACGGGGTCGAAAGCTTCTTCCCCTTCGCGCGCCAGAAGCCGCGCTTCTGCATTTTCGAATATATCTATTTCGCCCGGCCGGATTCGACCGTGGAAGGGCGCAACGTCTACGAGGCCCGCAAGGCGATCGGCCAGCAGCTCGCCCAGGAATCGCCGGCCGATGCCGATCTCGTCATCCCGGTGCCCGATTCCGGCGTGCCGGCGGCGCTCGGATTCTCGCAGGCGTCGGGCATTCCGTTCGAGCTCGGCATCATCCGCACTCACTATGTCGGGCGCACCTTCATCGAGCCGACCGACGGCATTCGTCACCTCGGTGTCCGCCGCAAGCACAATCCCAACCGCGCCACGCTGGCCGGCAAGCGGGTGGTGCTGATCGACGATTCGATCGTCCGCGGCACCACCTCGAAGAAAATCGTTCAGATGGTGCGCGATGCCGGCGCCGCCGAAGTGCATTTCCGCGTCGCCAGCCCGCCGACCAAGCATTCCTGCTTCTACGGCGTCGATACGCCCAACGAGCACGCGCTGTTGGCGCACGAGATGAACCTCGAGGAGATGGCGAAGTTCATCGGCGTCGAAAGCCTCGCCTTCATTTCGATGGACGGGCTTTACCGCGCCGTCGGCGAGCAGCGTCGCGATGCGGCAGCGCCGAAGTTCTGCGATGCCTGCTTCTCGGGCGATTATCCCATCCGCATGACCGACGCCGACCTCAGCAAAGACAGCCAGCTCTCCTTTCTCGTTGAAACGGTCTGAGAGCGCTTCACCGAAAAGTGGAGAGCGGTTTTCGGCAATGAAGCGCGAGGAAAAATGAGCGGGCGCATCGCCCTGGTCACCGGAGCCTCGCGCGGGATCGGGCGCGCTGCAGCGGTCGCACTGGCCGGTGCCGGCTCTCATGTGATCTGCGTCGCACGCACCGTCGGCGGTTTGGAAGAGACCGACGATCTGGTGCGCGCGGCCGGCGGCTCGGCGACATTGGTGCCGCTGGACGTGAAGGATTTCGCCGCCCTCGACCGGCTCGGCGCTTCGCTGTTCGAACGCTGGGGCCGGCTGGATGCATTCTTTGCCAATGCCGGCGTGCTCGGCGCGCTGTCGCCGCTGACCCATCTCGAACCGATGACATTCGACGAATTGCTCGCGGTGAACGTGACCGCCAACTGGCGCCTGATCCGTTCGCTCGATCCGTTGTTGCGCGCGGCGGAGGCGGGACGGGCGCTGTTCGTGTCATCGAGCGTGGCGCGCAAGCCCCGCGCCTTCTGGGGCGGCTACGCCATGAGCAAGGCGGCGGTGGAAAGTCTCGCGCTCACCTACGCCGCCGAATGCGCGAGCACCAAGGTGCGCGTCAACGTGCTGAACCCCGGCGCCACCGCCACCGCGATGCGGGCCAAAGCGATGCCCGGCGAAGACCCGTCGACGCTGCCCCAGCCGCACGACCTCGCGCCACTGATCGTCCAGATGCTGTCACCGGACTGGGCAGAGAATGGCGCGGTGGTGAATGCGAGGGAGTGGGGAAGGGCCGATAGCAAATAATTTATCTACATTCTGTTCGGGAACAGCTTCACGTATTCCCGGACCGCAGCACGCCCCTCTTGCCGGGATACTGTGCTTTAGGATTCTGCCGCCACCAAAACTCGACCGAAATTGGGATGCGCCACTTCTTGGCGATACGGTCAACTTGCTTCCAGCAATCTGATGCTGACTGGCCCTGCACAGAGATTCCAAGATCAGGATGATATTTGAATCCTTCATCTTCGTATTGTTCTGCCTTGGCCGGGATCGTCAGTTCGCGCACCAGTTTCTCACTATCAAGGCCCTTGGACTTCAACTGCCCAATCATGGAGAGCAGGATCGCAGACCAGCGAGGTGTGTGGAGTACCTTGCCGTTGATCGACGCCGAAAGCGGTTTCGTGAACGCAAGCCCCGGCGCGGTGCCAAACTGCATCGGACCGTCGCCAAGTGTGGTTACGATATCCTGCGGCTCGTCATCCCGCTCCATGCCGAGCTGTTCCATCGTCTCGCGTACGAGCCGATCAATGGTCTCGCTTGGTGTTTTGGTGCCGTACCAAGTCTTGAGAGTGCTCAGGTCGACAAAGGTGGCATCGTTGATTCTGACGACAGGCATCATTTGCTTCTCCATCGCTTCCGGTGGAGAATATGTTACATATCTTCAAGTTTCAGTCAACAAGGATATGTAACATATTTTCATGTTGTGCGTTTACTGCTGCCATTCACCTGTATAATCGATGTAATGACATTGTCGTTCAATTGAACTACAACGCATGCCCCTGCAAACAGAGGTCCGCCAATGAGCAGCAGCAATTCCCTCGTCCAAACGCGTATTGATCCCGACGTGAAAGAACGAGCTGCCGCCGTGCTGGAAACCGTCGGCTTGACGATCTCGGACGCGGTCCGGATTTTGTTGACGCGAACGGCCAATGAAGGCGCGCTGCCGTTTGAGCTCACTCACAATCAGGCAGACTATGATGCGTGGTTCCGCACCAAGGTGCAGGAAGCCCTGGAGGATTTGCAGCCGGCGCGGCCTTCTGATGAGGTGAATGCGCACTTCGCTAAGCGCCGCGCTGCCGCACGCGGTCGCGGGTAATCGCTGCCAAACCTGTATCAGTGCTGGTTCGGGTTCGTTTGTGGTGTTGTAGAAACCTGGATCCCCTTCCCCTCGCTGCGCTGCGCTGGCTCAGCCGGGGATGACAGATTGGCCTAATCCCTGGCGTATGGATTTTTGCTTGATCGCATCACCATGCGCATCGGGGTGCCTTCGAGGTGGAAGGTTTCGCGCAGTTTGTTGGCGAGGTAGCGGACGTAGGATTCGGGCAAATGGTTGAGCTGGTTGCCGAACAGCGCAAACGTCGGCGGCCGGCTTTTGGCTTGCGTCATGTAGCGGATTTTGACGCGGCGGCCGGAGACGGCAGGGGCGGCGTGGCGCGCCATCGCTTCCTCGAGGAAACGGTTCAGCGTTGCGGTCGGCACGCGGCTGTTCCAGGCGCGGTCGGCGGCGAGCACGGCGGGGAGCAGCCGCTCGAGGCCCTCACCGGTGGTGGCGGAAGTGGCGATCAGCGGCGCGCCGGAAAGCTGCGGCAGTGACTCGTCGAGCTTCTCGCGCATCTTGGAAATCAGCCCGGCGCGGTTGGGGGCGAGATCGTATTTGTTGATCGCGAACACCACGGCGCGGCCCTCGCGCTCGATCAGGTCGGCGATGACGAGGTCCTGTTTCTCGAACGCCTGCAGCGCATCGATCACCACCACGACGCAATCGGCAAACTGCACCGCTTCCAGCGTCGAGCCGACGCTCATTTCTTCCAGCGTGTTGCCGGCGACGCGGGCCTTTTTGCGCAGCCCGGCGGTGTCGTGCAGCAGGATTTCGCGGCCCTCGGCCTCCCAACGCGCCGCAATGGCATCGCGGGTGATGCCGGCTTCCGGACCGGTCAGCGAGCGCTCGCTGCCGAGGAGCTGGTTGAACAGGCTCGACTTGCCGACATTCGGACGGCCGACGATGGCCAGCCTGAGCGGCTTGTTGGCGTCATCGGCGGCTTCGCTTTCGCTCTTGGCGGCGAACGGCGTGAGGGCCTCGATCAGGTCGGCGAAGCCGATGTTGTGTTCCGCCGAAATCTGCAAGGGTTCGCCGAAGCCGAGCGCCCACGCCTCGCCGGCCTGGCTGAAGCGCGCCTCGCACTTGTTGGCGATCAGGATGACCGGCTTGCCGGTCTTGCGCAGCATCTCGGCGACGATCTCGTCGGCGGTGACGACGCCCTCGCGGGCATCGAACATGAACAGGCAGACATCGGCATCGGCGACACCGGCCATGGTCTGCTGTGCCATGCGCGCTTCCAGGCTTTCCTTGGCGCTGGATTCGATGCCGGCGGTGTCGATCACCGTGAAGGTCAGCGGGCCGATGGCGCCCTCGGCCTCGCGCCGGTCGCGGGTGACGCCGGGCGTGTCATGCACCAATGCCATGCGGCGGCCGACCAGCTTGTTGAAAAGCGTGGACTTGCCGACATTGGCGCGGCCGACGATGGCGACAGTGAAGGTCATGGTGAGTAGGGAGTAGGGAGTAGGGAGTAGGGAGTAGGGAGTAGGGAGTAGGGAGTAGGGAGTAGGGGGTAGGGGGTAGGGAGTGACGGTTTATACCACTCACTATTCACTACTCACTACTCACATTTTCCTATTTCAACGCCACCAGATCGGCGTTGTTGGTCAGGATGTACAGCGTTTCGTTGGCCACCACCGGCGCGATGTAGGCGGCGTCGGGAATTTCCATGCGGGACATGAATTCGCCGGTATAGGGCGAAATCGCCTCGGCATAGCCGTCCGACGACAGCACGATCAGCCGGTCGGAGACCAGCACCGGGCCGCTCCACACGATCGGGTCCGAAGTGGTGTCGGTGGGATCGGTCCAGCGCGGCAGCTGATGAATCCATTTCACGCGGCCTTCCTTGCGGGTCAGGCACATGATCTGGTTCTGCAGGGTGATGACGAAGACATAGTCGCCCGCCACCCACGGCGTCTGGATGCCGCCGACTTCGCGCTGCCACTGGCGGTCGCCCTTGTCGAGCTGGATCGCCGCCATCACGCCGGAGTGGCTGATGGCGAAGACGAGGTCGCGATCGACCACGGGACGGCCGGCGATGTCGTCGATTTCCGACAGCGCGGTGATGCCATGGCTGCGGGTGACCATGTCGCTCCATGCCGGGCGGCCGTTCTGCACCCGCATGGCGTAAATTTCGCCCGACGAATACGGGGAAATGACGAACTCGCCCGCCACCGCGGCGCTGGTCGACACCATGATGCCGGCGTTTTCGGTAATGCCCTGATGGTCCCACAGCTCGCGGCCGTTGGTAACCGCCAGCGCGTGCATGTGGTTGTCGATCGAGGCGACGAACAGGCGGCCGCCGTTG
This sequence comes from Rhizomicrobium sp., assembly GCF_056722145.1. NCBI lineage: Bacteria > Pseudomonadati > Pseudomonadota > Alphaproteobacteria > Micropepsales > Micropepsaceae > Rhizomicrobium > Rhizomicrobium sp. The sequence continues at coordinate 6,707 of NZ_JBWZET010000180.1, forward strand.
ATCACCGGCGCGTTGGAGATCGGAGCGCCTAAATTCTTGCGCCACAGCTCCTTGCCGGTCGCGGCGTTGAGCGCCACGACGTCGCCGAAGCCGGTCGTCGCGAACAGCTTGCCGCCATCGTAGGCGATGCCGCCGCCGAAGCCCTTGGTGGAATCGACACGCTTGTCGTCGCCGAACACGCCGAGGGTCAGCATGTTGACGAGGTCCTGGTCGCCCGGAGGCGCGACGCTGACGTGCCACGCCGGTTCGCCGTTCTGGGCGTTGAAGGCGAACACGCGCGCCCGCGAATCCAGCACGTAGATCTTGCCGCCGGCGACGATCGGCGAGGCGGTAAGGCGCGAGGACGTGCGCGAGCCGGCGCCGGCATCGGCTTGCCAAATCTGCTGCAACGGGCCGGATGCCATCAGGTGCTGCATCGCATTCGAGGCAAAGCCGCCGGGCTGGGCCCATTCGGTGTTGCGATAGGGTGCCGGCAGCTCGACTTTGATGGCCTTGAGCGTCGGATCGGGCTTGACCGCATCGTCGCCCGCCATGATCGAAATGCGTTCGCCGCGGATTTTCGACTTGTGCGGCGAGGAGAACCAGCGGCCCATCGTGTCGGTGATGCCGCAGCCGCCGGCGAGCAACGCCACTGCCGTGAGAATGGCAATCGGCGCGAACTTGCGTGTGATCATGGCGTGTGAGTTCCTTGCGCGGTGGCGGCCTGATCCGGTTTCGGCGGTTCAGGAACCTTGCCGTAGTCCTTGCCACCGCTGGTGCGGATGAGCGTTGCCATCGCCTCGGCGCGCTGGCGCAGCGAATTGGGCGCGTCGGTGTCGGCGGCGAGGGCGGT
>NZ_JBWZET010000181.1:0-27760 GCF_056722145.1 Rhizomicrobium sp.
TCGCGGTGGAGGAAAGAATGATCTCGCTTGAACGTCCGATGCGCTAGTTCTCTTAAGTGTGATATTGGCAGGATGCGACAACCCAGAAGCCAGGAAATTTCTTGCGCAATGCGAGTTGTCACCTCATGCCCAAACGAATTTTGAACATTATAATTCCGCTTATCTTGCAATGTGTATGCAAGCGAAGGGGTATATCGAGGATGCCCACTTGATCGAACCCAATGGGATTAAGTGCAAAGACGATCTTTGGTCGGATGAACAAGCTGCTTGTTACCGGCCTGACGACAACGTCTCGAAGTGGGTTGCTTGCCTGTGATCGTCCGTCGCAATTCCAAATTGGGCGGCTATACACAGCTTTTCACCCCACCCCCAGAAATAACGCTATCGCCCGCGTAACGGCCAGCATCGTGTCGTCGTCGATCTGTCCGAACACCTCTCCGATCTTGTCGCGGCGCACGGTGACGGCTTTGTCGACCATGATCTGCGAAATCCGGCGCAGGCCGTTGGTTGGCGTCGGCGTGATGGTGATCCGGTAAAGCGGGGCGTCGCGCAATTCGCTGGTGATCGGCAGGACGGTCACGGAGGGAAGTTCAGCGAACAGGCTCGACTGAATGACGAGGGCCGGGCGCGGTTTGCCGAAATCGCCTTGCAAGGCGACCGCGACCAGACTGCCGCGGTTCATTTCCAGCCCGCGGTATCAGCCGCCTTGTCGATCCAATCGAGAATGTCGGCTTCTTGCGGATCGCCCTGAACGACAAGGCACTGGCGGCGGCATTCTTCCGCGAATCCAGGCCGACGGGTGTCGGGCACCCAAATCTGCACCGGCCGCAAACCGGCTGCGCGCAACGCCGCCCGGCGCTTTTCGACCCGCTTTGAGGTGGATTCTGCCACTAGCCTTCTCCCATTGCCACGCGCGACGTTACATGTAACATTCGCGGTGTGCCCGTTCAAGCATTTCCGCACGATCGCTCGGCACAGCCCGTTTGGTCTGACCGGGCTCAGTGCACGATGGCGATGATCAGCGCCACCAACAACAAACCGCCCGCAGCGTAAATGAGGGGGCGGTTGCGAGGGTCCTGCCAAATCCGGCGCGCGGCTTCTTCCAGACCCGATACCAGCGGGATTTGCGTCGTGGCGTGCGGCGGTGCGGCCTCTACTGCGGGCGGTGTCGGGTTTGCGGCCGGAGGAGCAGGCGGCGGTGCTTGGACCCTTGCCGGTACGGCATGCAAATCCGCCCGCACGGCGGTCACGAGGCCGCTTAGCCGCGTCAGTTCGGTGGCCGCCGTGGCGCTGAAGCGGTTCAGCATTTTCAATTCGTCGCGGACCGCCGCGAGGTGATCCTTGATGACGATGAAGACGGCGAGGAACCCGCACACCAGAACCGCCACGAAGCATCCCACGATCACGCCGACGATCGTGCCGACGGCCGCGGCATCGCCGTGTCCGTAGTCGTAATAATAGAAGGACTGCGACATCCGGTAACCCGCCATCGCCCCCACCACGATGAAGATCAACGCCAGCAAGGCATTCAGCGCACCCAGTGCGCCGGCCAGAAACCTGTTCATCGTGCGTCCCCCTTCGCTGTGGTGAAGAGTTTAGCGAAATTGGCGCTGGGCGGGAGTGTCGCAACCCGAAAACTATTGCGAACGCGAGGCAGCTACATAGTAAATATCGCTAACAATTTGAATCGCTGCGCAAACTGCCGTCGTGACGCACCCCCTTGCAGCGTGCGGGAGGTTTCCCCATTTCTTCTATATCCGAACAATTGCATCCGGACCGCCGCCGCTTGCGGTTTTTCGAAAATACATCGACTCCGTTGCGGCTAGGAGTCTGTCCGCAACGGGCTGCAAAATAATTCTTTCGATTTTTTTCAGGCCTTCGCCGCCACCACGCTGGCGGTGTCGAGCTGGAACGAACCGTCGGCTTCGAGGCCAAAATGGGTGCGCACGCTCTCCGGTGCCTGGGCCATCAGCGCGAGGATCGCCTCGGCTTGGACCGGCGGCGTCTGCATGCGGGCGATCCAGCTTGAAAACGCAAGCCGGATGCGGTGGCGCTTCACCGCGGTGACGGCGAAACCGGCTGCGGTCAGCATCGCCGTCCACTCGCCCACCGAATAATCGCGCACATGGGAAGGATCGCGCAGCATCTCTATGGTCTGCACGAAGGTATCGCAGAGGACGTTTTCGGGCGCCACACCGTCCATCACCATCAGCGGCGCGCCGGGTTTCAAAACGCGATGCACTTCGGCCATGGCGGCGGGCACGTCGAGCCAGTGATGGGCGGAATAGCGCGTCGCGACGAAATCGAAGCTGGCGTCGGCGAATGGAAGTTTTTCCGCCTTGCCCTGCTGCGTCGCGATATTGGTAAGCCCGCGCGCGGCGGCTTCTTCCGCCACCGCCGTCAGCATCGCATCGGAAAGATCGTACGCGGTGACGGCACCAACCAGCGGCGCGAGGGTGAAACTGACATGGCCACCGCCGCAGCCGAGATCGAGCGCGGTCGCGAACCCGCGGGTTCCCGCGAAGGATCTCAGCTCGTCGAGATCTTCGCCGGCCGCATGCACGGCGCTGTTGACATACGCCGCGGCACGCGGCCCGAATTGCCGTTCGGTCAAGGAGGGGATATCGCTCATGCCGCCTTCTATCACGGCGGCGCATCGAAGCGCTACGGTGCGATCTTCGACGGCACCTCGCCCGTCACGTCGGCATCCATTTTCTTGGCCCTGGCGATGTCGGCGTCGCCCGAGGCATCGCCGAGCTTTTTCTTGGTGACGCCGCGTTCGTAGAGATAGCGGGCATCGCGCGAGAACACGGTCGCGGCCTGATTGAAGTCGGCGAGCGCGTCGCGGAACTTGCCCTGACGGAAATAGGCCAGCCCGCGCATCTCCAGCAGATCGCCGTTGTTTTCCTGAAGCTGCAGCGCGCGCGAGCAGTGGTAAGCCGCTTCGTCGAGCCGCGCGGTATGGGCCAGCGCCTTGCACAGCATCGGCAGCACCGAGGCATCGGGGGCGCCTTGGCGGACGGCGCGCTCGAAGCTGGCGGCGGCAGTGTCGTATTGGCGTTGCGCCATCGCCTGCATGCCTTCGGCAAAGGTCGCGGCATAGCCGGGCAGGTTGGCCGGCTTCGGTGGCAGGCGGAAGATTTGCGTGCTGGAAATTGTGGGGCTGATGCCCGGCTCGATCTTCAAGGCGAGAGCGACATCCTGGTTGGCGGATTTGTCGTCGCCGAGTTCGCGCTTGACCATCGAGCGCACCATATACGGCCAGCCCTTGCCGGGGTGAGCCGCAATCAAGGCTTCGGCTTCTCTGAAAGCCTCCGCGCTCTGGCCCTTGTCCACCATGACGGCGAGGCGGCCGGAGTGCGCCGGCTCGGAGTCGGGCCGGTTGGCGAGCACACGGTCGTAATCGGCGATGGCGAGGTCCCAATGCCTGAGGGATTGGTGCACCCTGGCGCGCATCAGCAGCATGTCGGCATCGTCGGGCGTTGCGGCGATCAGGGTATCGAGATCGGGCAGCGCCAGCGTGGCGCGGCCGGTGTCGCGATAGAGATAGGCGCGTGCCTTGAGCGCATCGGCGTATCGCGGGTCGATCGCCAGCGCGGCGCTGAAATCGGCCAGCGCCGCCTCGTTGTTGAACTTCATGCGCCAGGCGGTGCCGCGCAGCACCAGCGCCCAGGTGTCCTTGGGGTCGGCCTTGATCGCGGCGGTGGCATCGGCCATCGCACCCTGAATGTCGGCTTTGCGCAGGTGCAGCGCAGCGCGATTGGAGTGGGCCCGTCCGTGATTGGGCTGCAGCGCGATGGCGGCATCCAAGTCCGCCGCGGCGAGATCGAGCTTCTGCTCGAACATATAGGCCCGGCCGCGGTCGATCAGTGCGTCGATCTTTTTCGGGTTCAGCTTCAGTGCCTGGGAGAAATCGGCGATCGCCTTGTCCCAGGCGCTCTGATGCGAATAGGCGAGGGCGCGATTGTACCAGACCTCTTCGAAGTCGGGCTCCAGCGCCAGCGCGCGGTTGTAATCGGCGATGGCGAGATCAATCTTGCCCATGTCGAGATAGGTGGTGCCGCGCGCGTTGAGCGCCCAGGAGCTTTTGGGATCGAGCCGGAGCGCCTCCTCATAATCCTTGAGCGCGGCATCGTAGTCGCCCTTGTCGCCATAGGCATTGCCGCGTTGGATCAGGGCGTCGATGTTGGTCGGTTCGGCCTTGATCTTCGAGTTGTAGGTGTCGACCGAGCGCGACAGGCGGAACCCGCCGTCATAGTTGTCGGCGATCTTCTTCAGCGTCGCCGCCGTCTCCTTGCGCAGATCCATGGTGCAGCTCACCACCTTGACCTTGGAGCGGAACTCGCGATGCACCGTCACGATGCCGTTCCTGAAGCTCCAATGGGCGAAGAAGAACAGGTTGGCGGTCTGGACCTTGAAATCGTCGGGCAGCCCGTTCGGCGTGGTGCCGGTCGGCAGCACCAGACTGATGTCTTCGGTTTCGCGGCCGCTGTAGCAGGCGGTGGGATCGGTGTCGGTGAGATCGCCGAGATCGTAGGGTCCCATCATGCCGTCGCCGATCATGGCGCCGAGCTTGAGGCCCCGCGGCATGGCGCGCTTTTCGCCGTGATCGAGCCAGTCCGCGAGGCCCTTGGCCGAGAAGGTGCCGGTGATCGAGTAGCTCGGCGTCAGCTCCATCGGCGGGTCCATGGCGAAACTGCCGGTGATGTCGGTGAAGCCGGCCGCCGCCAGCCGGCCCTGCACCACCTTGTCGGGGCCGACCGCCTGCACACCGAGCGCGACGTAGCGCAACATGATCGCATGCGGGCCTTTGGCGGTGGTCCGCGTCGTGCCGCTGATGACGCCCTTGTCGTCGAGCGTCGCGGTGGTGACGGTGGCGAGTTCGGCCACGTCCGGCGCCAGCACCGGTACGGTGGTCATGCCCGCACTGGTCTGGGTGGCGCGCACCACCGGCTTGCCGTACTCCTCGATCGGCAGCACGCCGAACGGCGCCACTGCGGTGGCATCGAGCCAGAGGTCGAGTTCGGGCACGTAGGTGATGACATGGTTGAGCTGGGCGAAGGTCGGCGCCACGCTCGTGTCGTAGGAATTTTCGGCGTTGATCAGCATGCTCTGGGCGGCAATGCCCTTGGCCTTGAGCAGCGCCTGCAGGATGGTGTCGTGGTCCTTGCAGTCGCCGTAGCCCTTGGCGACGATGGCATCGGCTTCGTGCGGGATGAACGAGCCGCGCCCGAGCTCGATCGCGACATAGCGGATGTGCTTGACCACCCATTCGTAGAGCAGGCGCGTCTGTTCGCGACGGTCGCTGACGCCGGTGGTGATCTGGTCGGCGAGTGCCTTGATTTTGGGTGTCACGGCAGCTTTTGGGATAGCCTGCGCGGCGTAAGCGGCACCGAGCGCGGCGTAGTCCTTGAAGCTGGAAACGAAGAAGCGCGGCTCGCGGTCGTAGGGATTGATGGCGCCCTGCGCCGGCACTTTGGTTTTCGGCGCCGTTATCGTCCAGGTGAAGGTCTCGCTGTCGCCCTGTTCGCTCTTGACGAAGGGGACGTCGTGCGTCTCGGTCCTCAGATGCATGGACTTCGGCGCGGTGATGGCGACGTGCGTGTTCTTGAGCGGATAGCCGCGCGGAAAATATTTGCCGTAGGTGAATTCGCCGGCGAAGTTGGGCTTCGTCGTCTTGTAGCGCACGGTGTAGACCGCGGTGTCGCCCGCCGCGAACTGCGGGAACAGCAGCACCTTGATGCGGAAGCTGGTCACCGCCAGCGTATTGTCGGGCGGAAGCTGTTCATAGATCGTATTGATGTCGACCGGAATTTTGCTGCCGTCGGCCTTCAAGGTGTGGGCTTCGACGATCTCGACGTCCTGCAATTCGGAATCGTAGAGCACGCTGATGCGCGAGGCCTGCATGGCGCCGGCGTCGTTGGTCGCCTTGATCTCATTGTGAACCGTGTCGACGTAAGTGCCGTCGGCCGCCACGACGATGTCTTCGCCGGCGGCTTCGATGCTGGTGGCATCGCTGGGATCGGTGGGGGCGGCTTTAGCCGACGCACACGCCAAAAGCACCGCCAACGCCGCTGCGGCCGCACGCCAATACGCCATCGCTACCCCCCACCGTTAAGGCGGGAAGTCTAACCCGGATGGCGATCAAAAGGAATTTGCCGTGTGCGCTTTTGTCCTGTGCAACGGCGCACCCGGACCGCGGGTCAGGCGCCTTGGAAGCTTTCCAGCACGTTGGCCGTCAGATCGCCGAGAGCGTCGAAGCAATAGCCGCCTTCCATGATGAAAAGCACCGGCTTGTGCAGCTCGGCCAGCGCCGCGCCCATGCGCTGGTAGTCGGCCGCCTTGAGCCGGAAACCGGCGATCGGGTCCTCGAAATAGGTGTCGAGACCGAGACTGACGATCACCACGTCGGGGCTCATGTGCTTGACCGCTCCGATGGCGAACTTGAGCGCCTCTTCGTAGCGGCTCCAATCGGCGCCGTTGGCCAGCGGCAGGTTGAGATTGTAGCCCTCGCCCTCGCCTTCGCCGCGCTCGTCAGCAAAACCGACATAGTGGGGATAGGCGAAATTGGGATCGGCGTGGATCGAGCAGAAGAACACGTCGGCGCGCTGGTAGAAGATCGCCTGGGTGCCGTTGCCATGATGATAGTCGACATCGAGGATGGCCGGCTTCAGCCCCGCCTTGACCAGCCATTCGGCCGCGATCGCCGCGTTGTTGAGATAGCAGAAGCCGCCGAACACATCGGCTCCGGCGTGATGACCGGGCGGACGGGTCAGCGCGAATGCGCTTTTTTCGCCGTTCTTGATCGCCTCGGCGCCGGACAGCGCCACATTGACCGCTTCGCGCGCAGCCGCCCAGGTGCCGCGGGCGATCGGGGCATCGCAGGAGAACGCGTACCGGCCCAGGCGGGCTTCGATATCGCCTTTGTGCTTGTCGCTCATGCCTTTCGCCGGCCAGGCAGACGGGATCGCGACCGAGGCGTTCTTGCCGTAGCGCTTGGTCCACTCGTCCCAGGCTTCGGTCAGCAGGGCGACGAGGCCACTGTCGTGCACGGCGAGGATGGTTTCGTCGCCGAACGGCGTCGGCGGCACCAGCGGTCCGATGCGGCGCGCCTGCACGGCGACGCGCACTTTTTCGGCCCGGACCGGGATTTCCACCGCCGGCAGCAACTGGCCGCCTTCGAACTGAACCTGGGGATCGTGGTCCAGATGGACCGGGGAATAGAAAGTTTTCATTCAGCTTCGCCCTGCCAACACGCGAGCGTAACGCGGCAACACATTGCGCAGCAAGGATTGTCATCCGCGGCATTCAAATATGGCGGAGCTGGGGCAACGACCTGACGCCAACCTGACAGTACCGTTCATGTGCGGTTCAGCCGCTCGGGACCACAGTCGCGTTCAACGGCGAACAAGGAGAACCGAGATGAACAGGATCGCCAAAGCAGTTTTGGGTACGCTGATGCTGGCCGGAACGGCCATCGGCGTCGCCACGCCGGCGTCGGCCGGCTTCACGGTCGGCTTCGGAGTCGGTGGCTGGGCGCCGCCGCCGCGCGCCTATTATGGCCCGGGGATCTGCGACCCTTACAGCCGCTACTACGACCCCTATTACTGCGACGACTACGACTACTACTACGGCCCGCCGCTCTACATCGGCGGCTACTGGTACGATCGCCCGTTGCGCAGCCGCTGGTATGGCGGACACCGCGAATTCTGGATCAACAACCACTGGTACCGGCATGACGGCTGGGGCCGCGGCAGCTTCTATCACAACTATGGTGATTGGGGGCATGGCGGTGGCGGCTACGGCGGGCACGGTGGCGGCGGCTGGGGTGGAGGACACGGCGGCGGCCACGGTGGCGGCGGCTGGGGCGGCGGCCACGGCGGACATCACTGACGCCAACCGGCGCGCCTTTGGATTTCAGTCTGAAGGCGCGCTTTTTCAAACACCGGCGGGGCGCTTCTTTTTAGGAGACCAGCTATGAAACGGTTTGGCAGGGCAGCGTTCAGTGCAATGCTTTTGGCAGGCGCGGCGTTGTTTGCGGCCTCGCCGGCACGCGCCGACGGCGGCATCGGGTTTTCGTTCGGATATGACGGCGGCTATTTCGCCGATCCGTGCGACTACTACGATTACTACGACGTTCCGCCGCCGTGGGGCCTGCCGCCCGATTACTGCGGCTATCCGGTCTACTACGAGCCGGTGTTCTGGGGCGGCAACTGGTATCGCGGCCCGATCTATTATCGCTGGTTCGGCGGCGAGCGGCTGTTCTGGCTGAACGGCGGCTGGCGGCGCGACCAGTGGAACGGTCCGCGTCCGTCGATCCGCTGGACCGATCGCGGCGGCTGGCACGGGCGTAGCGCCTGGGGCAATCGTTTCGGCGGCAACTGGTCGAACGGCGGCAATCGCGGCTGGTCGGGGAGCGGCTATTACCGCCAGGGCGGCAGTAACTACCCGCAAGGCGGCCGTGGTTGGCAGAACCGCGGCGGCGGCAACTACCCGCAAGGCGGCGGCACGTATCAGCAGGGCGGCCCACCGGGCGGCGGCAATTATCAGCAAGGCGGCGGCAACCACGGTTGGTCGAACCGCGGTGGCAACTACCAGCAGGGCGGTGGCGGTAATTACCAACAGGGCGGTGGTGGCCAGCAAGGTGGCGGCGGCGGCAGTTACGGCGGCCAGGGTGGCGGCGGAGGCTATGCCGGCCACGGCGGTGGTGGCGGCCACGGCGGCGGTGGTGGCGGCCATGGCGGCGGTGGCCACGGTGGCGGCGGCCAAGGTGGCGGTGGCCACGATGGACATCACTGAGCATAATATGCGCTAAACTTAAACGGGTGATTCAGACCACAAAGGGGCTGGGCAATGAAAACTCTCTGGAAGACGACCGTCGCGGTGGCGGTTATGGCGGCGGCGTCGATGTTCGGCGTCCCGGCGAAAGCCGACGGATTCTCGGTTGGATTCGGCAGGGGTGGCGTGAATTTCAGCTATGACTCGGGCGGCTATTGCGATGAGTGGGGCTGTCCCGAGGGCTATTGGGATATGCCGATCTACGATTGCCCGGTGTATTGGGGCGGCAACTGGTATCGCGGCCCGGTCTATTACCGGCGCTATAATGGCCGCATCTGGTTCTGGCTGCACGGCGATTGGCGCCTCGACGAATGGCGCGGCGGGCGCCCCGGCGGCTACTGCACCGGTCGCTACCGCGAGCCGCTCGGTTTCCAATGGTACGAAAACAACGGCTTCCGCATTCGCGACGACTGGCGTAGCCGCTGGCACCGCGAGCACGGTGATCGCAATTGGGATCGCGGTCATGGCGGTGACAACCATGGCGGTTTCCAGGGTGGCCCGGGTGGTCACAACTGGAGCGGCGGCGGCAATGGCGGCGGCAACAACGGCGGCGGCAACGGCGGCCACCCGAGTGGCAACGGCGGCTGGCCTTTCGGTGGCCAAGGCAGCGGCAATCAAGGCGGCGGTAACCAGGGCGGCAACGGCGGCCATCCGGGCGGCGGCCAAGGTGGCGGCCAAGGCGGTGGCCAAGGCGGTGCTGGCCAGAGCGGCGGCGGCCAGGGTGGCGGCCATGGTGGCAGTCACGGTGGCTGGCCCTTCGGCAACCAGGGCGGCGGCCAAGGTGGCGCCGGCCAGAGCGGCGGCGGCAATAGCGGCCAGGGCAGCAGCGGTCAAAGCGGTAGCGGCGGTCATGGCGGTGGCAGTGGTGGCAGCGGTAGCGGCCAGGGCGGCAGCGGCGGTCATGGCGGCGGCAGCGGCGGCGCCCAGGGTGGCGGCCAGGGCAGCAGCGGCGGTCACGGCAGCGGCAGCGGGCAAGGTGGCGGCCAGGGCGGTAGCGGCGGTCAAAGCGGCGGTCACGGTGGTGGTAGCGGCGGCGGCAACCACGGAGGCAGCGGTGGTTCAAGCGGTGGCAACACGACCCACCCGCACGACGACACCGGTCACTGATCCGGTCGGCTCGGAAACTTATCGGGGCCCGGCAACGACGCGTCGGGCCCTCTTTGTTTGGGGACACAATCGGTCCGATCCGTCGCACTTCACGCAAGCGCATATCGCGATGCGCCACGCGGGGCTCCGGAATGCGAGGATGGCAATTGATCCGGCGGCGCTGACTGTTAGCCTTCCCGACGAAGCCTGTTGAGGAATTCGAGATGCGCGTCGGTGTTTCAAAGGAAATCAAGAATCACGAATATCGCGTCGGCTTGACTCCGGCAGCCGTGCGGGAACTGACCGCGCGCGGGCATGAGGTTTACGTCGAGACCAAGGCTGGCGACGCCATCGATCTCACCGATGAGCTGTATGTGAAGGCCGGCGCCAAGATTCTTCCCGGCGCCGCAGAGGTGTTCGACGTCGCCGACATGATCGTCAAGGTGAAGGAGCCGCAGGCGGTTGAAATCGCGCGGCTGAAAAAGGGCCAGACCCTTTTCACCTATCTGCATCTGGCGCCCGATCCGGAGCAGACCAAGGGACTGCTGGCCTCCGGCGCAACCTGCATCGCCTACGAGACCGTCACCGACCGCCACGGCGGCCTGCCGCTGCTGGCACCGATGAGCGAAGTCGCCGGGCGGATGTCGATCCAGGCCGGTGCCCATTGCCTCGAACGCGCCCAGGGCGGCCGCGGCGTGCTGCTCGGCGGCGTGCCCGGCGTTCCGGCGGCGAAAGTGGTGGTGCTGGGTGGCGGCGTGGTCGGCACCAACGCAGCGCGCATGGCGATGGGGCTGGAAGCCCATGTCATCGTGCTCGACGTGTCACTCAACCGCCTGAAGGAACTCGACGAGCAGTTCGGCTCGCGTTTGCACACGCTCTATTCGACCATGGATGCGGTGGAAGAGCAGATCACCACCGCCGATCTCGTCATCGGTGGCGTGCTGATCCCGGGTGCCGAGGCGCCCAAGCTGATTACCGAAAAGATGGTGCGCGAGATGCGCAAGGGCGCGGTGATCGTCGACGTCGCCATCGACCAGGGCGGCTGCGCCGAGACCAGCCATGCCACCACGCACGCCGATCCGACCTATCGCGTCCACGACGTAGTGCACTACTGTGTTGCCAACATGCCGGGCGCGGTGGCGCGCACCTCCACCTTCGCCCTCAACAACGCGACGCTGCCGTTCACACTGGCGCTGGCCGGCAAGGGCGCCGATGCCGCGATGAAGGCCGACCCGCATCTCAGGGCCGGTCTCAACGTCTACCACGGCACCTTGACTTACAAGGCCGTGGCCGCGGCGCAGCACCTGCCATTCGAAAGCGCCGAAAAGGTGCTGGGACTCTAAACGGAACAGCGGCCGCCGCCGCCTCGCGACGGCCGCATTCCATTACGCGATTTCGAGATAGACCAGCGTCTGGTTCAGCAGCACGTAGGCGATTTCGCCGAAGGTCGCCGGGCCGGGAATGGCGATCGGCTGATCGCCTTCGAGGCCGCCATAGACATAGTTGAGAATGCAGTTGCACGAGAACACCGGCGTCACCGGGCGCTGTTCGAGCCGCTTGGCGAGGCCGTGGCGATAATCGCCGGTTGGCGCGGCCTGGCGGTATTCGACGCCCTTCAGCACTGGCGCATAAAAGCGCACCGTGTGGTTGGCCTCGTCGAGGGTCTGGAACGAGACGTTGATCATCTCGCCCGACTGATCGGCCACCAGCGGCAGGCTGAGGTCGAGGTTGCGGGCGCGAATGTAATCGAACAGCGAGCCCGGCTCGCCGTTGATCAGGCAGGCATCGGCCGAGAAGCCGGTTTCCGGGAACGTGATGCGATCGCCTTCGCCCTGCTCGAACAGATTGATGATGCCGACCTGGGCCGAAACGTCATCGGGCAGCTTGGCATGCAGCACCAGAATGCCGTTGGTGGAGGTCTCGCCGGTGCGCCCGTCGATCACCAGCGGCGCCGTCTTGCCGAGGTCGTCGAGATGAACGCCCGCGATCCAACCGACCACCGGCTTTTCATACAGGCCGGCGACGTCGTGGATGGCGTTGGCGAAGGTCGAGTGGGCGTTCGACATGCCCGGAATGATGACGATCGAGAAGCCGTTGTCGTAACCGCCCGCGGTGATGTCGGCGAGCCTGAGCGCGTGCACGAACTGGGTCTTGGTTTCGACCACCGCCCTCGGCAGTTCGGTGACGAGCACGCGGGCGTGATCGACGACGCCGCCCGACTGGGTCAGGAAATAGGGAATCGTGCCGCCGATCCAGTTGCCGTGCGCGAGCTGCTTCAGCGCCTGTTCGGCGCCGGCGATGTGGAGGATGTGGCCGTCGGCGATCAACGCGTTGGCGGCGGCGACGGAAATCAGTTTCGTAGTGGTGTCGGCGACGGGTGTGATGCTGGTCATGAGGGGCCTCTCAGGCGATTTTCTTGAGATCGTTGGCGACGGTCCGCTCAAACTTCTCGAAGAACTGCCTGAGTTCGGCGATCATCTGAGGTTTCTGACTCGGATCGGCCGCGACCATGCGCACGGCGCGCGATACCGCCATATTGGCGGCGAAGACTTCGAATTTGTGGGTGCATCGTCCGGTGACGAGGTCATCCCAAAGCCGGGACGTAAGCGGTGGTACGTTCGACACGTAATCCCCCTGTTAGCGCTACCAGATCAGGCTAACGCCGGCTCCTTACGAAAGTAAAAACACGACCGGACGCGGATTGGCAAAATGGTCGCAGGCCCCTGATGTTGCTCAAGTTTTGGGCATCCGCCCGGGACGCAATTTGTCCGGCGCGCGGGCCTGCTTTGCGGTCCACTGCTGGCGACGTCGAGGCCGCGCATTTCGCGGCGCTGTGGCGCTGTCGTCCTTGTCGGGGCGGTCGAACAATTGCATGGTTTGACGCTCGCGCTTTTCATCGGGGATCCATGCACAAGAAGGTTGTTGCGTTCGTCGGCCTCATCGTGCTGGCCGGATGTCAGGCGCCGCAACCCGCGCCGCCGGTTGCGCCCGTGCCATCGCCGACGCAGCCGCCGGTGCCGCATCGCGCCGATCAGCCGGCGCTGCCGCCGATCCATTCCGCCGGTCCGCTGACGCGCGCGATGGTCGGCACCTACATGGATGCACAAGAAGCCGATTTGCGCAGTTATCTGCGCGGCCAGGGCGTGTCGGTGTCGCGCCGCGGTGATCAGCTGGCGGTGACGCTGCAGAGCGATCGGCTGTTCGATCACGGCGAGATGTCAGACTGGGGCGATGCGTTTCTGCGCGCGATGGTGCTGGTGCTCGGCCATTACGACCACACGCTGATCGAGGTGAACGGCTATAGCGATGCCGGTTCGAATGCCGACGCCACAGTGGCGGCGTCGCAGAAGCGCGCCAAGGCGGTGGCCGACGGCTTTTCCCATTACGGCATCGCGGCCGGCCGGCTCACGGTCAACGGCCTCGGCGCCACCAATCTGCGCATCGCCAATGCCAGCGATCCGAAGAACCGCCGCATCGAGATCAAGATCACGCCGAATCCGAAATAGGCGAGCGGCGAGGGTTCGGGTACTTCGCGCGTCAGGGCGAATTGGGTGTCGGTGCCGATCCCGTCAAGCACATAAAAGTCGTCGCGCAACACGCCAAGCTGCAGGAACAGCGTCTGATCGACCCAGAATTGGTTTTGCGGATCGCTGGCGATCGGATCGGCGGGCAGGTGATCGGGCGCGAAGGTGTCGTCGACATAGCTGATGATGTCGATCTCCCAGTTGCCGCCGCTAATGGCGTGACTGGGGGCCTCGAGCGGACCGCTGAAACTGATGGCGTCGCGATTGGGCCAGACGCGGGCGTCGGCACCGAGGCCGTCGACCGCGAGAGTGCCGGCCTTGGCATAGAACGAGGCGGTGGGCAGCAGCCAGTGACCGGGTTCGGACGGCACCACGCCATTGTCGAAGCGGAATTCGCCGCCGATCGGGTGGTTGCAGGGAACCAGCGCCCCCAGCTCGATGGTTGCCGGGCAGGCAACGACGCTGCCGGTGAATTTCCAGGTGACGGGTTCGGCTCTTGCCGCGGCTGCGAAGAGGAGCGCGGCGACTGCAAGACGGATGAGCGACATCGCGAAAGTCCGTGCTGGGTTTTGTCAGCTGCGCAGCATCTACCGTGCCATGGCGGTGGACCTTCCCGACGCTGCGTCGCGTCGTAAAAATTGTAAACAGTGCAAACAGAATGTGCGTGCAAACAAAATATTTCTTCGCGCGCAGCTTGCGGGAACTTAAATTCGCATGCAGCCTTCGCGCATTGGAAGGGGTGCGCACATGACGTCATTTGTTTCCGCGCTCGTTGCGTTGGCCGTTCTGACCGTTCCCGCCGCCGCTACCGCCATCGCCTCGGTCAAGGGCGCGTTCTGGCAGGCCGACTTCGCCTGGTATGACGACGGCGGCGCCAAACACAGCGCCTTGCCTGACGGGGTGGTCCTCACTTGCACCGGCAACGCCAGGGGGGATGGCGCCGGCGGCTGCTTCGACAGCGTCACCGCGTCGGTGACGAGCAGCGACGGCAGTTGGCAGTCGCTGGTGATCGATCGCTTTGGCGGGCTTCAGCTTGTCAACACCAGCGGCGCCGCGCTCGGCGGCGTGTTCGGCTTCACCGCGCGGTTTGCGTCGTTCTATCCCGCTACGCCGGATTCGGGGGCCAGCGTCGACGATGGCGCGACTGAAACCGCCACCTATTTCACCGTCGTCGATGGCGCCGGCGGCTTCGACTTGCACGGCTGCAACATGGCGAGCGCGCCCGGCCACTCGGGGCCGCACGCCTGCCGCCCGATCCCGCCGGAATACCAGGACAGCACCTTCACGCTCGGCCCGTCGCCAAATTGGACCGACATGGCCGCCGACTGGCGCATCTATATCGAGGTGACGGCGCAAGGCAGCGCGAACGCCAACGATCCGGTGCCCGAACCGCCCGCGCTGGCGCTGTTCCTCGCCGGGGCCGCGGTCATGGCGAGTAGGCGTAAGGCCCGATCACCGTGCCGACAAACCCGCCGGCCTTCTTGGTAGAAAGCACCGTCGCGTCTTCGTCGTGCACCAGAATTTGCCCGTCGCCGAAGCGGAAGCTGATCTTGCCGCCGTCGATCGCCATCGTCAGCGCGATCGGTCCGCTGGTGGCCGGGGCGCAGGCCAGCGTGTTGCCCTGTTCGGGATCGCTCGCCGACGTGCGTCGCGTGACGCAGATTTTGTTCGCGCCATTCTCGCGCACCACGCCGAGGAAATAGAAGGCGTGCGAATTCTGGAAGGCGACGAGGCCAGCGCGTTCGCCGTCGATCTTGGGATCGAACCGCAGCACGGTCGTCACCTCGGCACTGGCGTGCTGCTGGCGCTTGGCGATGAACGAGGGCTGGCCGTTCGAACCGATCGCCACCGGCCGCGCGCGCAATCGGAGCGCACCGCCGTCGACCGAATAGAAGGCTTCATGCGGCGTGCGCACCGTGATCCAGTCAAGCCCGAGCGGCGCCTCGAACGTGTCGGTATAGGAGAAATTGCCGGCGTGCGGCTGCGGCCCCGGTTCGGGTGGCAGGCTCGGGCGCTTGGCGGCAACGGGCACGGGTGTGCCTTTCTTGAGAATAATCGGCCAGCCGTGTTTCCACGTCACCGGCAGCAGGAAGGTTTCGCGGCCGGTGTTGTAGAGATCGTCGCCATAAGGGCGGGTGCCGAGAAACACCGCGGCCCATTCGCCCTTCTGCGTCTGCACCAGATCGGCGTGGCCGGTGGAGGTTACCGGAAAGTCCCGCGCCGGCAGATCGCGCTGGGTGAGGATCGGATTGCCTTTGAAGGGAAGAAACGGTCCCCACAGCTTCTTGGAGCGGAAGATCACTTCCGAATGCTGCTCGGCAGTGCCGCCTTCGGCGCACATCAGATAGTACCAGCCGTTGATGAAATAGAGGTGCGGGCCTTCGATCCAGACCGGTTTCTTTTTGATGTCGGTGCCGCCGTTGACCAGCACCTTGCGCGGACCGACCATTGTATGGGTTTGCAGATCGAATTCCTGCATCCAGATGGCGCGGTGGCCGTTGTAAAGCGGTTCGCCCTCCGGCGCGCCGTTGTTGACGATATAGGCGCGGCCGTCGGGCGCGAAGAACAGCGAGGGATCGATGCCTTCGAATGGCACTGGGATCGGATCGGACCACGGACCGGCCGGGTTCTTCGCGGTGATGATGAAATTGCCGCCGCAATCGACGCAGGTGTTGATGATGTAGAAGGTGCCGCCGGCATAGCTGATCGCCGGCGCAAAGAGCCCGCGCGAAATATCGAGGGTGCCGAAATCGGCCTGGCTCGGACGGTTCACGGCATTGGCGATCTGGGTCCAGTGCACCAGATCGGTCGAATGCCACACCGGCAGTCCGGGGAAGTGGGTGAAGCTCGAGTTGACGAGATAATAGTCGCTACCGACGCGCAGCACGGACGGATCGGGGTAATAGCCCGGCAGGATCGGATTGAGATATTCGCCCGGCCCCGCCGCGCGGGCATCGAACACCGCATCATGGCCCTGATAGCTGAAACGATCGAACTGCGCGACCGCCGGTGCCGGCTTGACGACCGGCGGCGCCGGAGGAGGTGGCGGCGGAGCAGCACACGCAGCAAGAAATGCCGCGGCGGCGGCGAGCAACAGCGCACGGTTCAGCATGGCGAATCTTCCCAAATGCGCCGCACTGTGGTGCCACGGCCGGCACAGCGCAATCGAGTTCCGACGTATCGGATCGACGAGCGGCCCGCGTTAAAGGCGAACGCTGCCGGTCTTCGTTGTTGTCCGTCGGGCGCCTTCGTTACTCCTGCAGATGGGAGGCAGGCTATGCCTTCATGTCGGCGTTCGGACCTTCCCGAGCCGTCGTCCGAGGCGGATTGCGCAGATCACGCCGAGGAGCAGAATGGATGCAGATGCCGGTTCGGGCACATCCGTCGCAGCAGGCGGATTGGACGCGCCGGGCGGATCATTTGGGACGGGATCATCGTTTGTGATCGGCGGCAAGTCGCCCGGAGTCCATGGATCGTTATTAGAACCCGGGTTGTCGCCGGTCCCGCCATGCGCGCCGGTATTGTCTTCGCCGCCTTTGTTGGAGCCGTCGCTTGAGGGGACACCACCGCCGGAGTTGGTGCCTCCGGCCGAGACGTCCCCAGCTCGATTTCCGATTAACAGGGAACCAGGGCGCACATGATTTTCTGGGTGCGGCGAAGATGACGAACCGCCGAATGAGGGTCCGCCCGCCTGGTCGCCCTCGTCCCAGCGATACGGACGACCGGACATCTCAGCAATGAAGATCGGAGTATTGCTCATGCGTGTCCGATGCGGCGGTTGGGGATCGGAAGCGGCCCGGCAATCGGCGCAGCGCGTTGGGATCGATACTTGATCCTGCGGCAAGCCGAAATTGCTATCCTGTGTGTGAAAGACGAACAGCCCGAGGGCTATGGTGAACGCCGACAACCGCCATCCCAAATACATCGTGGTGCCCCTTTGCCCGATGAACAAAAATGCAGGAGGCGTGCCACGCAAATAGGCCGAAGCGTCATCAATGACTTGCTGTCATCTTTGCCCGCGGAATTGTAGCCGGCGTTAAATTTTTTAGCATGTTCTTAACTTTTGGCGACTGCCGTCGGGTAGAAGTGTAAACGGCTCTGACAAAACCGGCCAGACCACCGCTGGCCGCCTCGCTGGAAATGCCGGGCCGGTTCCCCTATACCCGTGGCCGCAAAGGAGTTCCCCGTGGCCTGGTCCCCTGAAAGCTGGCGGTCGAAGCCGATCGTCCAAGTCCCTGCCTACCCCGATTCCGAGGCGCTGGCGGCGGTGGAAAACCGGCTGCGCACCCATCCGCCGCTGGTGTTTGCCGGCGAGGCGCGCAATCTTATGTCGTCGTTGGCCCAGGTTTCCGAGGGCAAGGCATTCCTGCTCCAGGGCGGCGATTGCGCCGAGAGCTTTGCCGAATTCCACCCCGACAACATCCGCGACACGTTGCGCGTGCTGTTGCAGATGGCGGTGGTGCTGACGTTCGGCGGCGCCGTGCCGGTGGTCAAGGTTGGCCGCATTGCCGGTCAGTTCGCCAAGCCGCGCTCCGACGATTTCGAGACCCGCGGCGACGTCTGCCTGCCATCCTACCGCGGCGACAACATCAACGGCATCGAGTTCACGCGGGAAGCGCGGGTGCCCGATCCGGCCCGTCTGATGGAAGGCTATGCCCAGAGCGCGGCGACGCTGAATCTGCTTCGGGCCTTCACCAACGGCGGGTATGCCGACCTGCACAATGTCAGCCGTTGGATGTTGGGCTTCATCGCGGGGTCGCCGGCCGGCGAACAATTCAAGGGCCTCGCACAGCGTGTTTCGGAAGCGCTCGATTTCATGCGGGCCTGCGGCATCACCCCGGAAAGCGTGCCGCAGCTGCGCTCGACCGACTTCTACACCAGCCACGAGGCGCTGTTCCTCGGCTACGAGCAGGCGCTGACCCGCGTCGATTCCACCAGCGGCGACTGGTACGACACCTCGGCCCACATGCTGTGGATCGGCGACCGCACCCGTCAGCTCGATGGCGCTCATGTCGAATTCTGCCGCGGCATCAGGAACCCGCTCGGTCTCAAGTGCGGCCCGTCGATCACCAATGACGGCCTGGCGCGGCTGATCGAGGCGCTCAATCCCGATAATCTGCCGGGCCGGATTACGCTGATCTGCCGCTTCGGCTCCGACAAGGTGGAAGAAAGCCTGCCGCGGCTGATCCGGGTGATCAAGCGCGAGGGCTTCAAGGTGGTGTGGAGCTGCGATCCGATGCACGGCAACACCGTGAAATCGGGCACCGGCTACAAGACTCGCCCCTTCGACCGCATTCTCGCGGAAACCAAGGGCTTCTTCGACGTTCATCGCGCCGAAGGCACCCATGCCGGTGGCGTCCATTTCGAAATGACCGGCCAGAACGTCACCGAATGTCTCGGCGGCGCCCAGGCGATCGGCGAAGAGGATTTGGAGAAGCGCTACCACACCCATTGCGATCCGCGTCTCAACGCCAGCCAGTCGATCGAGCTTGCGTTCCTGCTCGCCGAAAGCATCCGGGCGGAGCGCATGAAGGACGCCGGCTTCACGGAATAGGACCGGACTCGATGGGCGTATCGCGGCTGTTGGCCAAAGTCTGGGTGGTGACCTGCCTGTTCGCCGGCGCCCATGCCTTGCGCTACGCCCTGCTCGACGGCTTCGATCCGTGGCCGGATGTGCTGCAGGTGACGGTCGCCATCTCCTTGTTTGCCGCCATGGGGCTGCTGTTTGCGGGCGGCTATGGCGTGTCGCGCAATGCTTTTCATTTCCGCAGCACGGCGGTGTTCAAGGCCGACAAGTCGCAAAAGAGCATGCCGCTGTTTAATGACGCGGTGTTCGTGCTCTTCGCCGCCATCAGCTTTGCCAACCAGGTCTGGTATGCGCCGCAGCATTTGTCGGGAAAGATCACCGACGCGGTGGAAGGCGCGCTCTACTTCGCCATTCCCGGTCACGCGGTGGTGGTCGAACGCCTCGGCGAATGCGCAGTCGACGGCGGGCGGGTGTTTTCCTCGTCGGTCACCTGGCTGTTGGCGCTGGTGTTCGCGGCGTCGGCGGTGTCGCGGCTGAAGCCGGCGGCGGAAGCGATCCGGATCGACCGCATGCTGCATCCCCAGAGCCTGTCGCCGTCGGGATTGGCCGGCGTGCTCGGCATCGTCGCGGTGCTGGGAATACAGTGCCTGTTCGTCGGCTCACCGCTCGAACTGTTGCCGTGCAGCGAGTTTTTCGGACTGAGCGGGGCGCTGGTGATCGGCTTGGCGCCGCTGGTGTTCGCCTACGTGGTTTATGCCGCCCTGGCAGCACTGCTCGCCAGCGGCGCCGAGAAATAACCTGCCCACGCACACCGATGATACCGGAAATACCTGTAGTTTCTGCGGGTTATCTACGTATTTGCCCTTACGTGTTAGCCAGCCGTTAGGACGCCTGGGATTACAACCGTAACGGTAGTTCAGAACCGGGATCGACGGCGGTAAGGGCGCCGGTCGTACGCAGGTGGGGGGCTTCGGCCATGCTTGTGAAATGGGGCGACGAGCTCAGCGTCGGCGTTCCGAGTATCGACGATCAGCATAAGAAGATGCTGTCGCTGCTCAATCAGCTGCACGACGGGATGATGGCGGGGCGGGACAAGATCACGCTCGGCGACACCCTGAAGCAGCTCATCACCGCGACCGCGATTCACTTCAAATACGAGGAGGACATGCTGGCGCGTGTCGGCTATCCCGATGAGCCGGCGCACCGCATCGAGCACGCCACGTTGACGCGCCAGATTCACGACATCCGGCGCCAATACGAGACGGTTGGGCCCAGCGCCATGACGATTCCGGTGATGAGTTTTCTCAAGAGCTGGCTGGTGGCGCACATTTCGGGGTCCGACATGCGTTACCGCACCTATCTCACCGCGCGCGGCGTCAAATAGCCGATTAACGCAGCCTTAGGTCGCGCCATGCCAGCGTGCATTCAGGCAAAGGGGGAGCCCGTCGGTTGGCAGATCGGCGCGATATCCCTCGCAGCAATGACGCGGAGGGATAGATGGCGTTGGTAGTGTGGAGCGACAAGCTCAGTGTCGGCGTGAAAAGCATCGACGACCAGCATAAGAAACTTGTGACGCTGCTGAACCAGCTTCACGACGGCATGATGGCGGGCAAGGGCAAGGAGATCGTGGGTCCGGTACTGAAGGGCCTGATCGACTACACCGCAAATCATTTCCGCTACGAAGAGGAATTGTTCGCCCGCACCGGCTATCCCGACGGCGCCGCCCACAAGCAGGATCACGAAGCGCTGGTGCGCAAAGTCGTCGAGATCCAGAAGCGCTACGAGCAATCCGGCCCCGCCACCTTGACCATCCAGGTGATGAATTTCCTCAAGGACTGGCTGACCTCGCACATTCTCGGCGCCGACATGCAATACCGTCCACATCTCGTGGCCAAAGGGATTAAGTAGCTATACCGCCTGGTGAATTCGCCTGCGATGGCAGCCTGGCCAACGCGCTTCGGCAAATCGTAACGGTTTGTTTTCCGCACGCCGTGTATACCGCTGGCGCGTTCCGGAATGCGCTGTCATGCGGTATAAGCTTTGCGATTTGGCCCGTCGGTTTCGCCGCAACATCAGCGGCAATATCGCCTGGATCTACGGCCTGTCCCTGGTGCCCTTGACCCTGGCCGCGGGCTCGGGCGTCGATTTCATGACGGTGCTCGACGCCAAGACGTCGCTGCAGAGCGCGATCGATTCCGCCGTGCTGGCCGGCGCCGGCGCGAACAATTCCTCCAGTGTTGCAACCACCGTGTTCGCGGCCGAGCAATTGTCGAAATTCGGTGTCGCGGCCGCTCCGGCATTCGCCGTCAACGCCGACACCAGCTTTACCGGCACGGTCACGGCCTCGGTGCCGGTGCAGTTTCTCAACGTCGTCGGCATCAAGACGATCGCCGTCACGGTTACGGCTACCGCCAAGCAGACCTCGTCGTCGACCGTTTGCATATTGGTGCTCGACCGTAACGCCTCGCAGGCGCTGCTGATGAACGGCGGGGCCGATATCGAGGCGCCGCAGTGCGAGGTTCATGTCGCGTCCACAGCCAGTCCGGCGGCGATCTTCAATTCCTCGACGACGCTGAACAGCTCGAAGTTGTGCATTGCCGGCACGTCGATCATCGACAATGGCGGCACCCATCCCAATCTGTCGAAGGGCTGCACCGTCGCCGCCGATCCGTTCGCCGGCAACTTGCCGACCCCGTCGAGCTCGACCTGCACCTATTCGAACGGCAACTACAACGGCGGCAGTGTCACCCTGTCGCCCGGCGTCTATTGCGGCTGGTTCAATTTCAACAGTTCCACCAACGTGACCTTCCAGCCCGGCGTCTATGTCATCAAGGGCGGTGGCTGGAACGTCAATGGCGGCATCTGGACCGGCACCGGCGTCACCTTCTATTTCGCCGATACGTCCAAGCTGCAGTTCAACAGCGGCGTCAAGGCGACGCTCGCGGCCCCCACCAGCGGCAGCTATGCCGGCATCCTGATGTACGAGGCAGGCGGCCTCAGCCAGAGCCAGTTCGTGCTCGACGATTCCCAGGGCCACCAGCTGAATGGCCTGATCTATCTTCCCAGCCGGCAGATGACCGTCAACGCGGGCGCCAACGTCACCGCCGATCAGGTCACCATGGTGGTCGATACCTTGATCGTGAACAGCGCCACCTGGAACGTCACCCCGCCGGCGACCAAGACCATTGCCGGGACGGGCGCGGGCGGCAGCGCCTATCTGATGAAATAGCGGGCCACGCTACGTATGCGTGTGTCACCGCTGTGGGCGGTTACATTTTGAGCGACATTCAGCGCCCCGGCTTGCCGCTGCGTTAACCATGGAATTCGAGCAGCGTTATCGACCGGAAACCGTGCGGTCGGGACCGGTGTAACAAGACGAAACATAATATGACTCGCACAAAGGCGGCGCGCGCGCAGTATGTGCCTGTCATCACGGGGGAATTCCTGTGTCGCCCATCCGTATCGTGCGTGAGAATGGTCCCTTGAAAGCAGCAGTCATTGGCGCCGGAGCGTTCGGCCGCCACCATGCCACCAAGTACCGTGGCCTTAACGGTGTCGAGCTGGTCGCGATTGCCGACCCGTCGCCGGAAGTGCGTCGCAACGCGCCGGCCACGCATGGCGTACGCGGCGTTGCCGATTGGCGCGAGCTCTTGGGTGAAGTCGATCTCGTCAGCGTTTGCTCGCCGGCGACGACGCATTCCACGATCGTGCGTGCGTTCCTCAACGCCGGCGCGCATGTGCTGGTCGAGAAGCCGATCGCGACCTCTGTCGAAGAAGCCGACGACCTCGTCACCTTGGCCGCCAAGACCGGCAAGGTGCTGACGGTGGGCCATCAGGAACGCTTTGTTTTCGCCCATACGGGCCTTCTGGATTACAGCGAAGTGCCGCTGGAAGTGTCGTGCTGGCGCAAGGGGCCGTGGACCGGCCGTGGCGCCGACGTGTCCTGCGTGCTCGACCTCATGATCCACGATCTCGATCTGGTGCATCAGTTGATCCCGGGCAAGGTGCGCAAGGTTCAGGCGCATGGTGTCTGTGAGAAGTCGCTGCTGGCCGATGACGTCAAAGCGGCGGTGATGTTCGAGAACGGCGCCGTTGCCCGTCTCGAAACCAGCCGCGTCGCGCCCGAGCGCAGCCGTGGCATGAAAGCCGTCTATGCCGACGGCATGGTGGAAATCGATTTCCTCACCCGCGAAGTGATCAACACCACGCCGCGGGCGCTGAACGCGCTCGATGTCGGTGATCCGCTGGGCGAATCAGTTGCCTCGTTTGTCGAGTCGGTGCGGACCGGCAACCCGCCGCTGGTGCGCCCCGAGCAGGCACGCAACGCCCTGGCCACTGCCATCCTGGTGGACGAAGCGTGGGAACGCTCCGCCCGCACGCGTACCCGCCGCGACGTCCTGGCTGTCGCCGCTGCGAATTGAGTGGTTTCTCATCACTGCCTCGACGGGCGGGCCTTCGGGCTCCGCCCGTTTTGTTTTTGCCCTCGCCGCGGTGTCGGAGAGGGCGCAAAATCTTGTACTTAGCCGCGCCGGCGGGGCGCCTTCGGAGTTGCGATCCGCGGCTAAGTGCTAGATTTTGCGGGTGAGGGGGCGTGACCCGACAGTTGATCCCTTCATTTATGCTCAAAACTGTACTAAATACCCAGCCGTGACCGACCACATCCGCATTGCGCTCGCCCAGCTCAACCCGACCATGGGCGATCTCGCCGGCAATCTGGCCAAGGCCCGCGCCGCCCGCGCGAGCGTGCCCGAGGCCGATGTCATCCTGTTTCCCGAGCTGTTCATCACTGGCTATCCGCCCGAGGATTTGATCCTCAAGCGCGCCTTCGTCGACGACGCTCTGGCCGTGGTGGAAGCCTTGGCCGCCGATACCGTGACCGGCCCCGCCGTGCTGATTGGCATGCCCTGGCGCGAGGACGGCAAGCTCTACAACGCGGTGGCGCTGCTCGACGGCGGCCAGATCGTCGGCCGCAGCCTGAAGCGCGATTTGCCCAATTACGGCGTGTTCGACGAAAAACGCGTCTTCTCCGCCGGGCCTCTCACAGGGCCCTTGAGCGTCCGCGGTGTGCGCGTCGGGACTCCGATCTGCGAAGATATTTGGAACGGCGTCGATATCATCGCCGGCATGGCGGCCGGTGGCGCCGAGATTTTTCTGGTGCCCAACGGTTCGCCCTACGAGGCCGGCAAGGAGGACGTTCGCCTCGATCTTATCCGGCAAAGCGTCAAAAAAATCGGACGACCGCTGGCGTATCTCAACACGGTCGGCGGCCAGGACGAAGTCGTGTTCGACGGCGCCTCGATGGTGGTCAACGCCGATGGTTCGCTCGCTTGTGCGCTGCCGCCGTGGACCGAGAAGGTCGTCGTTACCAAGTGGCAGCGCGGTGAAACCGGCTGGGTGTGCACGCCCGGCGAGATTGCGCCGGCCGAGGAGCGTTCGCAATCGGTCTATCACGCCATGATGCTGGGCCTGCGCGACTACGTGAACAAGAACCGCTTCCCCGGCGTGGTGCTCGGCCTTTCCGGTGGCATCGACAGCGCGCTGTCGGCGGCGGTGGCGGTCGATGCGCTGGGGGCAGATCGGGTGCGCTGTGTGATGCTGCCGTCGCGCTACACCTCCGACGACAGCCTGGTCGATGCGGAAGACTGCGCCAAGCTGCTGGGCGTGCCCTACGAGATCATCGCCATCGAACAGGCGGTGAAAGCATTCGGCGAAACCCTGGCGCCGGTGTTTGCCGGCCGGAGTGCCGATACCACCGAAGAAAACATTCAGTCGCGCATCCGCGGTCTGATCCTGATGGCGATCTCCAACAAGTTCGGCCCGATGGTGCTGACGACCGGCAACAAGTCGGAGATGAGCGTCGGCTACGCCACCCTCTATGGCGACATGTGCGGCGGCTACAATGTGCTGAAGGACATCTACAAGATGGAGGTGTTCCGCCTCAGCCATTGGCGCAATGCCCATCAGCCCTCAGGCGCGAAGGGTCCCGCGGGGCGCGTCATTCCCGAACGCATCATCACCAAACCGCCGACGGCCGAGCTGCGCGCCAACCAGACCGACCAGGACAGCCTGCCGCCCTATGAAATCCTCGATGGCATCCTCAATTGCCTTGTCGAGCAGGAAATGGCGTTCGAAGACGTCGTCGCCAAGGGCTATCAGCCGGCGACCGTGAAGCGGGTTGAGCACCTGCTGTACCTGTCCGAGTACAAGCGCCGCCAAGCCCCCCCGGGCGTCAAAATCGGCCCCCGCAACTTCGGCCGCGACCGGCGCTATCCGATCACCAACGCATTCAGAGACGCACGATGACTGTCGTCCGCTTTGCCCCGTCGCCCACTGGTTTGCTGCATGTCGGCAATGCCCGCACCGCGGTTTTGAATTACCTCTTCGCCCGCAAAACCGGCGGCAAGTTCCTTCTGCGCATCGACGACACCGATGCCGAGCGTTCCAAGAAGGAATATGAGGACGGCATCATCGAGCATCTCGGCTGGCTCGGCGTGCGCCACGATCTTTTCGCACGCCAGTCCGAGCGCGCGCCCCAGCATCAGGCCGCCGCCGATCTGCTCAAGAAAATCGGCCGGCTTTATCCCTGTTACGAATCCCAGCTCGAACTCGACCGCCGCCGCCAGCGCCAGATCGCGAGCGGCAAGCCGCCGGTCTATGACCGCGCTGCGCTGGCGTTGACGCCGGAAGCCCGCGCCAAGCTCGAAGCCGAAGGCAAGCGCCCGCATTGGCGGTTCAAGCTGTCGCAGAAAAAGGTCGCCTGGACCGATCTCATCCGCGGCAATGTCGAAATCGACACCGCCCATCTCAGCGACCCGGTGCTGATCCGCGAAGACGGCCGTTTCCTCTACACCCTGCCGAGCGTGGTGGACGACGTCGATTTCCAGATCACCCACATCATTCGCGGCGAGGATCACGTCACCAACACGGCGGTGCAGATCGAGCTGTTCGAAGCTCTTTCCGGCAAGGCGCCGGCCTTCGCGCATCATCCGCTGCTGATCGGAGCGGGCGGCGAAGCGCTGTCGAAGCGGCTTGGCTCGCTGTCGCTGAAGCTGTTGCGCGAAGACGGCATCGAGCCGATGGCGGCGGTCAGCTATCTCGCCAAGACCGGCACGTCGGACGCCATCGCGGCCTATGCCACGCTCGACGATCTTTTGGCCGGTTTCGACATGGCCAAGATCGGCCGGGCGCCGGCGCATTTCGATCCGGCGGAACTCTCCAATCTCAATGCCAAGCTGTTGCACCTGCTGCCCTACGCGGCGGTGGAAAGCCGGCTCCGCGCGGCGGGCGTCGGCGGCGAGGCGTTCTGGGACGCGGTGAAAGCCAATTTGACCCGCTTCTCCGAGGTGAAGGACCTGTGGCCGCTAATTGTCGGCCCCGTCACGCCGGTGATCGAGGACGCGAATTTTATTGCTGAGGCCGTTGCCGCGCTGCCGCCCGAGCCGTGGGACGAGGGCACCTGGAGCCTGTTCACCAAGGCGGTCGCCGCGGCCTCGGGCCGGAAGGGAAAGGATCTTTTCCATCCCCTCCGTCTGGCGCTGACCGGATCGGGGCATGGACCGGAGCTGAAAAAGCTGCTACCGCTGATTGGACGGCAGCGGGCCCTTGCCCGCCTCAAAGGGGAAACGGCGTGACCTATCTCGCCTGCATCGCGCGAATTTGCGGCTAAAGCCGCGACACTCCCCTTTTGCCCAAACCACATCCCTGATTGTCGTAGCCCGCAAATGCGGGCTACCCAGGTTTCGCCGTGCAAATCTACCCGGTTCGGGTACAAGTCCGGTGAGGCCGCGTCGGGGTCAACTGGATGACCCGCATTGGCGGGCCATGACAAGAAGTGAAGCATCGCCATGTCCATCCGCCTCTACAACACGCTCACCCGCCAGAAGGAAGACCTCATCCCGCTCGATCCGGCCAATGTGCGGATGTATTGCTGCGGCCCGACGGTCTACGACTACGCCCATATCGGCAATGCCCGGCCGGTGATCGTGTTCGATGTGCTGTACCGGCTGCTGCGCCATACCTACGGTGCCGATCATGTCACCTATGTCCGCAACATCACCGACATCGACGACAAGATCAACGCGCGCGCGGCGGAAACGGCGAAGGCGAAAGGGATTTCAGTCGAACAGGCGCGGGTGGAGATCACCAGCAAGACGGCGCAGCAATATCTTGATGACGTTGCTGCGCTCGGCTGCCTGATGCCGAACCACACGCCACGGGCCACCGATTACGTCGCCGGCATGATCGCGATGATCGGGACCCTGATCGACGCCGGCCACGCTTACGCCGCCGAAGGCCATGTGCTCTACGACGTCTCGTCGAAGCCCGATTACGGCAAGCTTTCCCGCCGTTCGCTCGACGAGATGATGGCGGGGGCGCGGGTGGAAGTGGCGCCCTACAAGAAAAACCCGATGGACTTCGTGCTGTGGAAGCCTTCGGACGCGAGCACGCCCGGCTGGGAGTCGCCGTGGGGCCGCGGCCGTCCCGGCTGGCACATCGAATGCTCGGTGATGGGCGGCGCGCTCTTGGGCGACACCTTCGACATTCACGGCGGCGGCGTCGATCTGATGTTCCCGCACCATGAAAACGAAATCGCCCAAAGCGAAGGCGCCCATCACGGCCACGCGCTGGCGACCATCTGGATGCACAACGGCTTCCTGCAGGTCGAAGGCGAGAAGATGTCGAAAAGCCTCGGCAACTTCATCACGATCAATGAGCTGCTGAAGGACTGGCCGGGCGAAGTGCTGCGCTTCAACATGCTGCGCACCCACTACCGCCAGCCGATCGA
>NZ_JBWZET010000182.1:0-8034 GCF_056722145.1 Rhizomicrobium sp.
TGTGGGAAGCCCAGTTCGGCGATTTCGCCAACAATGCCCAAGTCATCATCGACCAGTTCATCGCCTCCGGCGAAATGAAATGGCTGAGGATGTGCGGCCTCGTGATGCTGCTGCCGCACGGCTATGAGGGCCAGGGGCCCGAGCAATCCTCGGCGCGGCTGGAGCGCTATCTGCAGCTCTCGGCCCAGGACAATTGGCAGGTCTGCTATCCGACCACGCCCGCCAACTACTTCCATGTCCTGCGCCGCCAGATGCTGCGCAATTTCAGGAAGCCCCTGATCCTGATGACGCCGAAATCGCTGCTCCGTCACAAGCGCTGCGTTTCGTTCCTCAGCGATCTCGAACCCGGCACCTCGTTCCACCGCGTCTTCCGCGATCAGGCCGAATGCGTGCCCGGCGCCACCACTGTCGAACTGGCGCCCGACGACGACATCCGCCGCGTCATCCTTTGCACCGGCAAGGTCTATTTCGACCTGATGGAAGCGCGCGAAAAGCACAACGAGCCGCACGTCCAGATGCTGCGGCTGGAACAGCTCTATCCGTTCCCGGAAGGCCCCTTGGGCCAGGAGCTGGAGCGCTTCCCCAATGCCGAAATCGTCTGGGTCCAGGAAGAGCCGCGCAATCAGGGCGCCTGGACTTTCGTGCGCCAGCGAATCGAGTACCTTATGGAGAAGCTGGGGCGGCGCGTGCGGCCGCGCTTCATCGGGCGTCCGGACTATGCCTCCACGGCTGTCGGTTTGATGAGCCAGCACACCGCCGAACTGCATTACATCACGGACGAGGCGATGCGGTTCGACCTCAAGATCCGTACCGAGGACGATCAATGAGCATCGAGATCAAAGTACCGGCGATGGGTGAATCCGTCACCGAGGCCACTGTCGCGCGCTGGTTCAAGAAGGAAGGCGACGCGGTTACCCGCGACGAGCCGCTGCTCGAACTCGAAACCGACAAGGTCACGGTGGAAGTGCCGGCGCCCGCCGATGGCGCCCTGGAAACCATCACCGTCAAGCCGGGCGATACGGTGCAGGTCGGCGCCACGCTGGGCGCGATTGCCGAAGGCGCTGAAGGCCGCCACGCGCCGGTGACCTCGTCCAATCCCGACGCGGTTTCGCCGCAGAAAACCGCAGCGCCGAAGGAAGCCCTGAAAGCGCCGGTCACCGCCCCGCCGGCGCCGACGCCGGTTCCCGCCAAGCCCGCACCGGCCGCGATGCCCGCGGCGCGCCGCGTCGCTGAAGACAACGCGATCGATACCGCCAGCCTCACCGGCACCGGCAGGGATGGCCGCGTCACCAAGGGCGACGTGCTCGCCGAGTTGCAAGCCCGGGCCCAGGAACGTGTGGCCACCCCGGCCGCGCCCGTCGCCAGCGGCCCGCGCGCCCGCGCCAGCGAGGAAGAGCGCGTGACCATGACGCGCCTGCGCAAAACCATCGCCCTGCGCCTCAAGGAATCGCAGAACACCGCCGCCCAGCTCACCACCTTCAACGAGATCGACATGAGCCATGTCATGGCGCTCCGGTCTCAGTACAAGGACAGTTTCGAGAAGAAGCACAAGGTCAAGCTCGGCTTCATGGGCTTTTTCGTGAAGGCGTGCGTCGCGGCGCTGAGGGACATCCCCAATCTCAATGCCGAGATCGAAGGCGACGACATCGTCTACAAGAATTATTTCGACATCGGCGTCGCGGTGTCGACCGAGCGCGGCCTGGTGGTGCCGGTGCTGCGCGATGCCGATACGCTGTCGCTGGCCGGCGTCGAAGGCAAGATCGGCGATTTCGGCGCGCGCGCCCGCGACAACAAGCTGAAGATCGACGAGCTGCAAGGCGGTTCGTTCTCCATCACCAACGGCGGCGTGTTCGGCTCTCTGATGTCGACGCCGATCCTGAATTCGCCGCAGTCCGGCATTCTCGGCATGCACAAGATCCAGCCGCGCCCGGTGGCCGACGGCGACAAGATCGTCATCCGCCCGATGATGTACGTCGCCCTCAGCTACGATCACCGCATCGTCGACGGCAAGGACGCTGTGACATTCCTCGTCAAGGTGAAGGACGCGATCGAAGACCCGCAGCGTCTGCTGCTGGAAATCTAGGTTTCCCGTAGAAGGTGCGGTGTTTTGTCAGGTCGTGCCCGCGAGAGCTCGAACCCTACTATCGGTTAGTGATGCGCCGTATTCCCAGTCGCGCTGTCTGGGAATGCTCGTTGGGGGCTGGCGCTGAAGGGGGTAGGACATGTCGCAGCACAACACCAGTGATCTCATCCGCGCGCAGGTTGCTCTGTCGAACAAGAAGAGCATGGGCGCGGCGCTCGCCCTGACGTTCTTCTTCGGTCCGCTCGGTCTGTTTTACGCCAGTGTCATCGGCGGCATCGTCATGCTGATCGTGACGATCGTCGTAGCGATCTTCACGTTAGGCATCGGTCTGCTGATCACGCAGCCCATCTGCTTGATCTGGGCCGGCCTCGCGGTCAGCGGCCAGAACAGCAAGATCGACGCCGCCGTGGTCGGCGCCACCGTCCAGCGCGACGCGACCCCGCCGACGGCCTGAGGCAATTTCGGTTTCGAAGCCGATGCGGCTGCCACCCCGGGCGGCCGCTGTAGTATGCCTGAATGGCAACTACGGCAGCCAGTGTTTGAGACCGATTTGGGTCAGGGCGGCGACCAAAAGGCCCCATCCGAAACTCAGGAACGTGCCGATAATCACGTATTCGGTCAGTTTGCGCTGGTGGGAGTCCTTGACGTCGCCGAAGCGCAAAATTGACTTGGCGGTGATCAGGAATCCGACGCCGGCGGGTTGATTGATGAGGACCATGAGCAGCACTAGCGCCCGTTCCAGGACACCGATATACGATCCACCGTGATGTAGGCCTTCGATCTCGGGGCCGATCTGATCGAGGAACGGCTGGGTCGCCTTTTTGATGATGATTGCCCCGGTTTGCAGGCTGAGAATGAGCCCGGCGATCAGACACATTGCGGCTTGAAAATTC
Organism: Rhizomicrobium sp.; assembly: GCF_056722145.1. Classification (NCBI taxonomy): domain Bacteria; kingdom Pseudomonadati; phylum Pseudomonadota; class Alphaproteobacteria; order Micropepsales; family Micropepsaceae; genus Rhizomicrobium; species Rhizomicrobium sp. Next base: position 2,977 of record NZ_JBWZET010000182.1, read on the forward strand.
TGCAACCAATCGGACGACAATCGGGACCAGAGGCCGCCCGCGAAGGTGTCGGCATACAGCGCCGCAAGACCGCCGATAACGATCAGATGGACGACTTGGTCGGCAAAGAAACTCGCCAGCGTGTCCTTCATGGCGTGCACCTTGACCGCGTCCATGGTCAGGTGTGTGACCGCGAGGATCGCCAGCAGCGACAGCGGCGCCGCGCCGAGCAACGCCGCCGTAACGAGCGTCACGATTGCGATATGCAGCAGCAGAACGAGCGGGTTTCTCTTGTGCGTCAGAAGCCAGTCGCTCTGCAGCGGGAAGTCCGCGATCAGATGGGCGGTGATGAGCGCGAGAACGGTGTCAAGCATCACGCCGCTCCTTCCGGTCCAGCGAGACGTTGCCAGTTGGTGGCGTGAAACAGCGCCATGGCCTCGTACAGCGGCTGCAAGTTGGCGCTGGTGAGAATATCGCCGACCGACTGTTTGGCAATGGGGGGAGCCAATCTGCTCGCGATGGTGTCATAGGTCGGATCGGGAAGAGATAGCCATAGGCCCATTAATTCGCACTGACGCCGGGTCCATCCCCGCATAAGACCGCTGCATAGGTGCAATAGACCGGGGAACCACTGGGCCGGTGCCCCCGCACGCTCCGGCAATGCGCCAGTCAGGCGAAAGATGCTGGGCATGTCTGCGAGCGCGCGCCCGGACAGAGTGAATGCCTCTCCGGTGGAAACGGCGACCGTTCGTTCCAGCCCCTCGACCGTACCGATGCCGATGGCGGCGCGCGTTTGCGTGTTTGCCTTGCTTATCAGGCTGGCCTGGATGAGAAGCGCAAGGCGCAAGGCGTTTTCTGGATTTCCGAGCAGGACCTGCCAAGAGTCACCTTGGAAGAACTCCGCACCCCGAGTAATTGGGTCATTGCGAACAATGAATTCCCGAACCGCTTCGCTGATCGCCGTGCGGACGTTTTTCATCTCGGCGCGCGACCGCTTTGTCGAGCCGACGATGTCGCCGGTGATGACGGCGTAGACCTTTTTGTCGGTGGCTGGCATGGCCTGTCAGGCGAAAATGCCTGATATTTATAAATCAGGCGAAAATGCCTGTCAAACTACCCCACCCGCTTATCCAGCATTTCGAGCTTGGCGAGTTCGACGTGGGCGCGAAGTTCGATTTCGTCGAGGACGCTTTGCAGGCGCGGATCGGCGAAGGTGTCGTGGCGGCGGGTGACGGCATTGGCGAGGCGGTTGAGGGTCGCGCGGGGAATGCCGCCCGCAAGCAACCCATCGCGGACCTGATCGAGCATGTCGAGCAGCTGCTCGCCGTGCTTCAGGCCCTTCGACCGGCCATCGGTGGAATCGTCCATGCCTTGCAGGGCGAGGATGGAATCGAGCGCCGCGATCGGGCCTGGACCGGCGACGACGCTGGCATGCGGCTCTTCCGGCGCACTCGACACCGTGAAGGTGCTGCCGCCCCCGGCGGACGCGGTTTTGCCGCCCCGGCGGATACCGCTGGTGCGATCGACTTTGCCCGGACCGTTGACTTCCATAGCCATCTCGCCTTCTGCGACATCTGAGCATCGCAGAGTCTGGTTAAGGGTTCGTTGCGGAAAACAACCGGCCGGACGCGGCCCCTTACGCGCGGTGGTAGGGATGGCCGGCCAAAATCGTCAGGGCGCGATAAACCTGCTCGGCCAGCATGGCGCGGACCAGCAAGTGCGGCCAGGTCTGGGGCCCGAAGGCAAGGCTGCGCCCGGCGCGCTTGCCCGGCAGCGGCGCCAGCCCGTCCGGGCCGCCAACCACGAACACCAAATCCTTGGTGCCGGCATCGCGCAAGGCTCCCAGCATCTCGGCGAAGTCCTCGCTGGTCATGCCTTTGCCCTTGGCGTCCAGAAGTACGATGTGGGCGCCGACCGGGATGCGATCCGACAGCTTCTCGGCCTCTTCGGCCATCCGCGTCTTGACATCGCGCGCCTTCGACACCGAGACCTCTTCCACCGTCACGGCGGGAATGCCCATGTTGCGCCCCATCACGGCGGCGCGATGGACATAGTCCTCGATCAGCGCCCCTTCCGAGGTGCCGCGCGCGAACCCGACAGTGAGAAGCGTCAGCCGCATCAGCGAGCCTTGGACCGCTTGGGCTCGTCGACGCTCCACATGCCTTCAAGGTCGTAATAGGCGCGCACTTCCGGGCGGAAGATGTGCACGATCACGTCGCCGGCATCGACCAGTGCCCAGTCGCCCTGACCGGTGCCGTTCATCGGCCGGGTGCCGTAGCCGGCTTCCTTGAGGCGGCGCGCCAGATGCTCGGCAATCGAGGCGACATGGCGCGACGAACGCCCGCTCGCCACCACGATGGCATCGCACAGACTGGAGCGGCCCGAGAGGTTGATCGAGATGATTTCCTCGGCCTTGTCGTCATCGAGCGAGGCAAGGATGCGCGCCAGCACTTCCGGCTGTTCGGCTTGCGCCTCGATCTTCTTGACCGCCGGCTTCTTGACGGTCTTTTTTACGGCCTTCTTGACGGTTTTCTTTGCCGCCGTTTTGACCGTCTTCTTGACGGTCTTCTTGGCTGCCGTCGTTTTTGCGGCGGACTTTTTCGCGGCCGGCTTTTTGGCAGGCGCCTTCTTGGTAACCAGGGTCGTTCTCCGTTGCGGGTCGCGCTTGAGTTGAGAGCGCGGGAGGCCTGTGTATCACGCCCCTGCGGCCGCCGCCAACCGCGCCCGAATCGCCGTGGCGCTGATCTCGTTGCGGCGCCCGTCGATGACGACGAAGCCGCCGGGCAGGGCGTTGATCGCCTTGGCCTGCAACGGCGCCAGCGTCGAGCCGGGGCGCAGCACCACCGCCGCCGGCACCAGGGCGACGATCTCGTGCCAGCGCCGCCAGCGGTGAAACTGCAGGAGATTGTCGCTGCCCATCAGCCAGACGAATTCCACGCCGGCAAAGCGCGCCTTAAGCTGGCGGATGGTGTCGATCGTGTAGCGGCTGGCGATGCCGCGCTCGATGTCGGTGACGATCAAGCGGCGGTTGCGGCCGGCGAGCCGTCGCGCCGCGGCCAGGCGGTGTTCGAGCGCCATCATGCCGTTGGCGGACTTCAGCGGATTCTGCGGCGCCACCAGGAACCAGACGTAATCGAGCCCGAGGCGCCGAATCGCGGTTTCGGCGACGTGCAGGTGGCCTGCATGCGCCGGATTGAACGAGCCGCCGAGAAGGCCGATGCGAAGGCCTGCTGCAACCGGTCCGGGCGGGCGCAGAAAGTTCATCGCTCACCTTCCCATTGAGGGAGGACTATCGCCATTTCATCCTCTGTGTCATGGCCCGCCACTGCGGGCCATCCAGTTTTCGCCGCACAATGGCGTCTGGAATTACCGGATTTACGCGTCCACATCTGAGCACCACCACCTCGGCGGCCCGCAGTGGCGGGCCATGACACCGTGAAGCGGTCAAAGTTTCAGGCGCGTATCTGGCCATTTCCTCTGACGACGTATTTGAAGGTCGTGAGCTGTTCGACCCCGACGGGGCCGCGGGCGTGCAGCTTGCCGGTGCCGATGCCGATCTCAGCGCCCATGCCGAACTCGCCGCCGTCGGCGAACTGGGTGGACGCGTTCCAGATCACGATGGCGCTGTCGATGCCGTCGAGAAACCGCTCCGCCGCCAGCACGTCCTCGGTGACGATGGCTTCGGTGTGATGGCTGCCATAGGTTTCGATATGGGCGATGGCGGCTTCGACATCGTCGACCATCTTCACGGCGATGATCGCGTCAAGATATTCGGTCCGCCAATCGTCTTCGGTCGCCTGCTGCGCGGCGGGATAGATTTCCCACACCGCATCATCGGCGCGGATTTCGCAGCCTTTGGCGGCGAGGTCGTCGAGGATCTGCACCACCAGCGCCTTGTCGAGACCGCGATCGATCAGCAGCGTTTCGGTGGCGCCGCAGATGCCGGTGCGCCGCATCTTGGCGTTGACGGTGATCGCCCGCGCCTTGTCGGGATCGGCGTCGGCATGGATGTAGGTGTGGCAGATGCCTTCCAGGTGCGCCAGCACCGGCACGCGGGCTTCGTTCTGCACCCGGGCGACCAGGCTTTTGCCGCCGCGCGGAATGATGAGGTCTACCGCGCCGCTGAGACCCTTCAACAATTCGCCGACGGCGGCGCGGTCGGTGGTCGGAACCAGCTGGATGATTTCGGCCGGCAGGTTCGCCTCGGCAAGGCCTTCGCGCAGCGCCGCCAGGATCGCCGCGGCCGATTGGGCGCTTTCCGAGCCGCCGCGCAGGATCACCGCATTGCCCGACTTCAGGCACAGCGCCGCGGCGTCGGCAGTAACGTTAGGACGGCTCTCATAGATGATGGCGATGACGCCGATCGGCGTGGCGACGCGGGCGATGTCGAGGCCGTTGGGCCGCGCCCAGCGCGCCAGCTCCTTGCCGACCGGATCGGCAAGGCCGGCAATCGCTTCCACGCCGCCAGCCATCGCTTCGACGCGGGCCGCGTTGAGCATCAGGCGGTCGAGCATGGCGGCGGAAAGATGATCGCGCGCCGCTTCCATGTCCTCGGCGTTGGCGGCGAGGATTTCGTCCTTACGAGCGCGCAATGCGGCGGCAGCGGCGAGGAGGGCGGCATTCTTGGCTTCGGTGGAGGCTTCGCGGATGGCGCGCGCGGCGGTGCGGGCGGCGGCGCCGAGGGCATTCATCTGGGCCGAAAGGTCGTCGCTCATGCGTCCACCGTTAAGGTCAGGTCGTCGCGATGGATCATCTCATCGCGGCCACGATAGCCGAGAATGGCCTCGATCTCGAGGCTGCGCTTGCCGGCAATGCGCTCGGCATCGCTGGCGTTGTAGGCAACGAGGCCGCGGGCGATCTCGCGTCCGGCCTTGTCGACCACGCTGACAGGATCGCCGCGTTCGAAGCGTCCGTCGATCTGGCGGATGCCGATGGGGAGCAGGCTCGAACCTGTCAGCAGCGCCTTGACCGCGCCGTCATCGATGATCAGCGCGCCTTGGGGATGCAGCACGCCACCGATCCAGCGCTTGCGCGCCGCGGCCGGGGTATCGCAAGCGAAGAAGCGGGTAGAACGTGCGG
>NZ_JBWZET010000183.1:0-20317 GCF_056722145.1 Rhizomicrobium sp.
GCGATCAGCACCGTGAGCAGGTCCGACTTCAACCGCGGCAGGATCACCTGGGTCTCGGGATCGCCGAAGCGGCAGTTGAATTCGATCAGCTTGGGCTCGCCGTTCTTGATCATCAGCCCGGCGAACAGCACGCCGACATAGCGGCGGCCGCGCTCGGTCATGGCGCGGACGGTCGGCTTCAGGATGCGTTCAATGGTTTTTTCGACTACGTCCGGCGTCAGCACGGGAGCGGGCGAATAGGCACCCATGCCACCGGTGTTGAGGCCCTTGTCGCCGTCGAAGGCGCGCTTGTGGTCCTGGGCGCCGATCAGCGGCAGGACGTGTTCGCCATCGGTGAGGGCGAAGAAACTGGCTTCCTCACCGTCGAGATATTCCTCCACCACCAGTTCGCTGCCGGCCGCCCCGAAGGCGCCGCCGAGAATGTCGTCGATGGCCTGATCGGCCGCGTCGCGCGTTTCGGCGATGATGACGCCTTTGCCCGCGGCGACGCCGTCGGCCTTGATCACCACCGGCAGGCCCAGCGTCGCGGCGAAGGCTTTGGCGGCAGCCGCCTCGTTGAAGCGCTGATAGGCGGCGGTCGGGATGTCGAAGTCGCGGCAGAGGTCCTTCACGAAGCCCTTGGAGCCTTCCAGGATGGCGCCCGCGGCGCTGGGGCCGAGCGCCTTGATGCCCGACGCCTCGAAGCGGTCGGCGAGGCCGTCGATCAGCGGCACTTCCGGCCCGATCATGACGAAGCCGATGGCGTTCTCCTTGGCGAACGCGACCAGTTCGTCGGCATCGCCGGGGGCGATCGGCACGCACGCCGCCACTGCCGCAATGCCCGGATTGCCCGGGGCGCAATAGAGCTTGTCGAGCAGGGGGCTCGCCGCAAACGACCAGCACAGGGCGTGTTCGCGCCCCCCCGAACCGATGACCAGGACGTTCATGACAAGCCTCCCGAATAGAGCCGGACCGTCCCCTAAGAAACCCCTGGATTCAAGCGGCCATCCTGTATCATCTGTGGATCATGTCCGAGCGAACGAATCTGCCCGAATTCAGCGTTTCCGAGATCTCCGGCGCCCTCAAGCGCACGGTGGAGGATGCCTTCCCCTTCGTGCGGGTGCGCGGCGAAGTCAGCGGCTTGAAATTTCATTCCTCGGGCCATGTCTACTTCGACCTCAAGGACGAGAAATGCGTCCTCAATTCGGTGATCTGGAAGGGGTCGGTGCGCGGGCTCAAGGTCAAGCCGCAAGCCGGGCTGGAGGTCGTCTGCACCGGCCGGGTATCGACCTACGGCGGCTCGTCGCGCTACCAGCTGATCGTCGAGCAGGTCGAACTCGCCGGTCTCGGCGCCCTGATGGCAATGCTGGAAGAGCGCAAGCAGCGCCTCACCGCCGAGGGCCTGTTTGCGGCCGAGCGCAAGCAGAAACTGCCCTATCTGCCGGAGGTGATCGGCGTCATCACGTCGCCCACCGGCGCAGTGATCCGGGACATCATGCACCGCCTGTCCGACCGCTTTCCGCGGCGGGTGCTGTTGTGGCCGGTGGCGGTGCAGGGCGAGCGCGCGGCCGGCGAGGTTGCGGCGGCGATCCGCGGCTTTTCGGGGTTTCCCAAGGACGGCCTGCCGCGCCCCGACGTACTGATCGTGGCCCGCGGCGGCGGTTCGATCGAAGACTTGATGGCCTTCAACGAGGAAGAGGTCGTCCGCGCGGTCGCCGAGTGCCCAATTCCGCTGATTTCCGCGGTGGGCCACGAGACCGACACCACCCTGATTGATTTCGTCGCCGATGTCCGTGCCCCGACCCCGACCGCCGCTGCGGAAATGGCGGTGCCGGTGCGCAGCGAGCTGCTGTCCCAGACGATGGATCTGGAGCGGCGGCTGCTGCGCTGTTCGTCGGTCCAGATGGAGCGGCGGCGCGACGCGCTGCGCCACCTCGCCCGGGTGCTGCCGCGGGCCGACCAGCTCTTCGCCGCCCCGCGCCAGCGCTTTGATTCTGCGGCCGAGCGGTTGACCAACGCGCTGCGCCGCAACCTGGAAGTGCATCGACGGTCGTATATCGAGGCGGCGGCGCTGCTGCGGCCGGCGGGGCTAAAAAACCGTCTGGCCCAGGGTGCCGAGCGGGCGACCGGATTGGGAATGCGCCTTGATCGCTGCCAGCGGATGCGGCTGGGCGAGGCCGCCCGGCGGCTCGAAGGGTTGGCGCGCGTCCTTGACAGCATCAGCTATCGCGCCGTGCTGGCGCGCGGATTTGCCCTGGTGCGGGGCGAGGGCGGGGCGCTGAAGCGCTCGGCAGCGGCGATCGCGGCCGGTGAGGCCCTCAGCTTGACCTTCGCCGACGGGAGTGTGCCGGTGGTTGCCGGCGAGGGGAGCGTGACGCCGCCCAAACCGGCCAAGCCGCGCCCCGCCGTCAAGAAGACCCCCGGCAACCAAGGCAATTTGTTTTGATGGCGCCGGGCCGCTGCGTCGCCTAAAACCAGGGTCACGAAAGGTGCGCGTATGAACAAGATGGAACGGGATTTGAGGCCCGACGGGCTCGCGGAGCTCGAATACCTCGACGGCGAATACCGGGTAATCAAGTCCGGCACCTATGTCGTCTGCGCCGTGAGCGGCGTGCACATTCCGCTCGAGTCGCTGCGCTATTGGAGCGCCGACCTTCAGGAAGCCTATGCCACTGCCGATATCGCCCTGAAGCGCTTCCAGGAGACCGGGCACACGCCATGATCCTGCGCCGGACGCTGCTGACGGCGGGTGCGGCGACGCTAGCTTTTCCGCGCGCCTTGGCGACGCCGCCGCCGCCCGACTTTACGCTCACCGGCACGCGGGAGCAGGGCAGCCTGATGGTGGGGCGGGCCACTTTGTCCGGCTCGACGGTCACCGTCGACGGCAAGCCGGTCAGCGTTTCACCGGATGGCTGGTTCGTGTTCGGCATTGCCTACGATCGGACCGAGCGCATCGAATACGCAGTGATCACGCCGGGCGGCCTTGCCGAAAACAATTGGATCGAACCGGTCGTGCGCCACTACGACATCCAATCGATCACCGGCCTGCCGGAAAAATACGTCGAGCCGCCGGCGGAGATTCTCGAACGCATGCAGCGCGAGCGCGAGGCGATCACCGCGGCACGCCAGGCCGACACAGACGGTGTCGGGTTTTCGCAGCCGCTCGCGTGGCCGTTCGCGGGGCGGCTTTCCGGCGTATTCGGCAGTCAGCGCATCTTGAACGGCAAGCCGATGGCGCCACATCTCGCCGTCGATGTCGCTGCTCCGGAAGGCACGCCGATCCATGCCGCGGCCGACGGGATCGTCAGCATTGCCGACGATTACTACCTGGAGGGCGGCTTCACCCTGATCGATCACGGCCACGGCGTGTCCACCTGCTATCTGCATCAGAGCCAGCGGCTGGTGAAGGCGGGCGATGTCGTCAAGCGCGGCGATGTCATCGGCCTCGTCGGCATGACCGGTCGCGCCACCGGCCCGCACTGCCATTGGGGCCTCAACTGGTTCCAAATGAAGCTCGATCCCTCGCGCGCCACCGCGACACCCGAGCCGCCGGCGGCTTAAGCCAGCCCCATCTTCTTCATCTTCTCGATGTCGCGCGGGGTGGTCCAGCGGCGGTGGATCCATAGCCATTGCGCCGGGTCCTGGCGCACCATGGTTTCGACCGCGGCGGTGATCTTGGCGGTGAGCGCCTTGACGTCGTCGTCGGCATTGCCGGTCGGCGTGAATTCCAACGCCGGATGGATCGTCACCTTGAAGCGGGCACCGCGCGTGCGTTCGCAGCGCACCGGTACCAGCGCCGATCCCATCTTCAGCGCCAGCGACGCGGGGGCAGGCGTGGTCAGCGCCTCGCGGCCGAAGAACGGCACCGGCACGCCTTCATAGGTCTTCTGATCGACCAGCATGTAGATCGACTTGCCGCGCCGGAGCTGGGTGAAGATACGCCGCGTGCCGCGCGCGCCTTTGGTGATCTGTTCGCCCGGTCCGAGCTTGGCCCGCTGGCGCACGATCCACTGCGCCACATATGGATTGTTGGGCGGCCGATAGACCGACGCGCCTTCATAGTGCAGATGCTCGCCGACGGCGGCCAGCACCTCCCAATTGGCGAGATGGCCGGAGATGAACATCACGCCTTTGCCGCGCGCGACCGCGTCATAGCCATTCTCGGCGCCGACGACTTCGATCCGCCCTTCCGGTCCGAAGGTCAGTCTGTCGATGTGGGGGTACTCGCCGACCAGCCGGCCGAGGTTTTCGCACACCCGGCACACGATGGCTTCCACATCGGCATCGGACATGCCGGGGTAGGCGGCCTTCAGATTTTCGCGCGCGACATTGGCGGTCGGCAGGCGGCGGAAGACGTGGCGGCCGATGAACCCGCCCACCGCCGAGGCGGCGTCGATCCCGATCGCCCGGAACAGCGCCATGAAGACGAAGAACGGCGCGGCTTCGCCGAGAAACCGGATCGTCTTGCCGAGGGAGAGGGTGTCGCGTGCCGTCATGGATGGCGGCTATCGCGCGCTGGTGAAGCTGTCAAGCAACCGATCTAACCCGTCCGGGGGATCGAAGCCGGCAGCCACAGGCAGGAAACCGATGCCGTCGCGGTCGGCGGGCGCGATCCGGACCCAATCCTTCTCGGTCGTCACCAGCCGGGCGCCCCCGGCTTTGGTCTTCAACGCCGACAATTCTTGGTGCGAATAGGCGTGGTGGTCGGCGAATCGGGCCGTCTCGACCAGCTCAGCGCCGAGTCCGGCCAGGGTCCGGAACAGCTTCTCAGGTCGGCCGATACCGGCAAAGGCCATCACGCGCACGCCTTTCCAATCGGTTGTGGCGGCCGCCGCCACCCGGGCCCGCAGCACCGTTCCGTTGAACCCGGCGAGTTGCGGATTTCCGTCGCCGGCCAGGATCACGGCATCGGCGCGGGCAAGGCCCTGTTCGGCTGACTCGCGCAGCGGCCCCGCCGGCAGCACGCGGCCATTGCCGAAGCCGCGTTCGGCATCGACCACGACCAGCGACAAATCCTTGTGAAGTGCGAAATTCTGGTGGCCGTCGTCCATCACGATCACGTCGGCGCCGCGCTCCACCGCCAGCAGCGCCCCGGCCCGGCGGTCGCGGGCGACAACCGTGGACGCCTTGCGGGCGAGGAGGAGCGGTTCGTCGCCGACCTGTTCGGCGGTGTGGCTCTTGGTGACCACCACCGGCCCGGCCAGCGTGCCGCCATAGCCGCGCGTCAGGAAAAACGGGTTCTTGCCGTGGGCGATGATGGCGTCGGCGACGGCGATGGCGATCGGGGTCTTGCCGGTGCCGCCGGCCGAAATATTGCCGACACAGACGACCGGCACGCGGGCCCGGTACGGTTTCGCATGCGCCGCCTTCCAGCGCACGGTGGCACCATGGAGCCAGCCCAGCGGCGCCAGCACGGCCGCGGCGAGCGTTGCGGCGGCGTCGTCTCGGTCCCAGAAGTCAGGCGCGCGCATCGAGCATCTTCATCACGACCTCGACGGTCTTGGCGACCGCCCCGCCGAGGCTGGCCGCGCCCGACTTCGCCGCTTCACCAAGCTGTTCCGCAGCCACCGGATCGCTAAGCAGTTTTTTGGCCAGGGCGACGATCTCGCTCGAGGAATTCACCGCGCCGACGCCCTGCGCCGCCAAGATCGCCGCAAATGCGGTGGTGAAATTGTAGACGTGCGGGCCCGCCATCACGGCACAGCCGAGCTTGGCCGGTTCGAGCGGATTTTGCCCGCCGTGGCGGATCAAGCTGCCGCCGATGAAACAGAACCGCGTCAGGCGATAGAACAGGCCGAGTTCGCCCATGGTGTCGGCGATGTAAACCGCGGTGTCGGCATCGGGCAGCGCCCCGGCGGAACGCTTTTTCACGCCACGCGAGCCGCACAGCGTGGCGATGTCGTCGGCGCGCTGAGTATGGCGCGGCACGATCACGGTAAGCAGATCGGAGAAGCTGCGCTTCAGCGCGTCATGCGCCGGCAGGATGGTTTCCTCTTCGCCGGGATGGGTCTGCGCTGCCAGGAAAACCGGACGATTGCCGATCGCGGTGCGCAAGCTCGCCAGCTTGGTTTCGTCGGCAGGCAGCACCGGCGCATCGGCCTTGAGGCTGCCGATGACCGCGACGTTGGGCGTGCCAAGGTCGCGGAAGCGGGCGCCGATCTCGTCGTCCTGGGCAAGGCAGGCCTGATACGCCGCCATGATATCGGCCGCGGTTTTCTTGACTCGGCGCCAGCTATGAAACGAGCGCGCGGTCATGCGCGCATTGATCAGCGCCAGCTTCACGCCGCGCTCGCGCGCATTGAGGATCAGATTGGGCCAGATGTCGGAATCGACGAACAGGCCGGCCTCGGGCTTCCAGTAGTCGAGGAAGCGTTTGGTGGCGGCGGGCGTATCGACCGGCACGAACTGATGAATGGCGCCTTGCGGCAGCCGGTCGGCCATCACCTTCGCCGACGTCACCGTGCCGCTGGTGACCAGCACCGTGCACGGCAGCGCCCCCAGCAGCGCATCGATCAGCGGCAGCGCCGCGACGCATTCGCCGACCGAGGCGCCGTGCACCCAGATCAGCCGACCTTCGGGGCGCTGCAGCGACGCGTAGCCGAGGCGCTCGCGGGTGCGCTCCTGGTTTTCCTTGCCGCGCAGGGTACGGCGCTTCAGCAGCATCGGCACGGCCGGCGACAGCAGGGTGGTGACAAAACGATAGGCGGTGATGCCGAAGGGTGTCATGCCTGGACGTGCTCGGCGGCGGCGGGGGACTCGTCGTGATGATACAATTTCATGTAGAGCCCGCCCATGGCCATGAGTTCGCTGTGGGTGCCCGCTTCCACGACGCGGCCCTTGTCGAGAACGTAGAGCTTGTCGGCATCGGCGACGGTCGAAAGGCGGTGGGCGATCACGATGGTGGTGCGGTTTTTCATCAAGCGGGTCAGTGCTTCCTGCACCTGCCGCTCGCTTTCGGTATCGAGCGCCGAGGTGGCTTCGTCGAGCAGCAGGATCGGGGCATTGCGCAGCATGGCGCGGGCGATGGCGATGCGCTGGCGCTGGCCGCCGGAAAGCTTCAACCCGCCTTCGCCGACGCGGGTGTCATAGCCCTCGGGCAGGAGGGTGATGAAATCGTGCGCCGCGGCATCGCGGGCGGCCTGTTCGATATCGGCGCGACTGGCGCCGGGGCGGCCGAGGGCGATATTGGCGGCGACGCTTTCGTCGAACAGGATCGGGTCCTGGGTGACGAGCGCCATCGACCGGCGCAGCGAGGCCAGCGTCAGGCTGCGAATGTCATGGCCATCGATGGCGATGGTGCCGGTATCGGCCTCGTAGAAACGCAAAAGCAGATTGAAGATCGTCGTCTTGCCCGAGCCCGAGGGGCCGACCAGCGCCACCTTGCTGCCGGGCTTGACCTCGATGTCGACGCCTTGCACCGCCGGCGCCGCGGCATCGGCGGCGTAGGTGAAGGAGACGTTCTTCAACAGCACCCCGCCGCCTTCGGGCGCGTGGCGCACGGCGAGTTCGGCGGCATTTGGCGCGTCGACGATTTCCGGCACCGCATCGATCAGGGAGAACACACGGATCGCCGCGGTCATGCCGCTGGTGGCGATGGTATAGACTTGGCTCAGGTTGCGGATCGGCTGCAGCGCCAGCAGCATCGCGCCCATGAAGGTGATGAACTGATCGGCGGCGAGTTCGTGATGCGAGGTCTGGTAAAGCGCGTAGAACACCACCGCGCCGCTGACGACGCCGGAGAAAATGTCGGTCACCGGCACCGCCGACGCCCGCCGCTTGGCGAGCTTGACGAGCTGTTTCAACCGTTCGCTGAGCCGTGCTTCGGCCAGCTTGGAAACGTGCGTCTCGAGCCCATAGGCCTTGATGACGCGGCGGCCGTCGAGCGCCTCGGTGATGGTCATCGACAGCGTACCGGTCTGTTCCATGTTGCGCTGGACGGTGCGCCGGATCGAGCCGCCGATCTTGCCCATCGCCCAGGCGACGCCCGGAACCGCCACCACGCAGATCGCCACCAGCTTCCAGTCGGCAGTGATCATCACCGCGACGAGAGCGACGAGCTGCACCAGTTCCAGCGCCACCGCCGCCACGCCGCGCGAAATGGCATCGCGCATCAAGGTCGCGTCATAGAGGAAGTTGGAAACGAAGGTGCCCGAATGCACCGCATTGAGCGCGGCGAGGTCGCGCCGTACCAGAGTATGAAACATGTCGCGCTGCGCCGCCGTCACCACCCGCTCGCCGACGCTGTCCATGCGCGACTGCTGGATGTAGTACGACACCGCGCGCGTCCACAGGATGACGACCACCGCCAGGGGCAGCGTCCAGATCGCGCGGTCGCCGCTGAACAGAGCCGCCGCCAGACCGGTGCCGGGCTGGGCGCTGGCATCGCCGAACAGCACCTTGGTCGCCGGGCCGAGAATCCACGCCAGCGCCGCCGTGCACAGCGCATAAACCGCCATCGCCAGAATCGCGAACGCCAGCGTCGCTCGCTGGTCGCGGAGGTAGTGGCGCGCCACGCGGCTGATGATGGCTTGGGCGGGCGTCGACGGGGTTTGGCTCATGCGCCGCGGTGTAGCACGGGCCCTGGCGCCGGGCGAGGGCATCGCGCAAAACCGGTTATTCCGGCTCCATCAGCTTGTGGATATGGACGACAAAATACCGCATCGCGGCAGTATCGACCGTGGCATGGGCCTTGGCCTTCCAGGCGTCGTAGGCGTCTTTGTAATTGGGATAGATGCCGACGATGTCGAGCTTGGAAAGGTCCTTGAAATCGATCGTTTCGGGCGAGGTCAGTTCGCCGCCGAAGACCAGGTGCAATAACTGACCGGGAACGAGTTCGCTCATGGCTGGCTCCTGGGACCGCTATCAAGGCGCGCGAGCAGCAGCGCGTGCAGCTTGGGACCGGCGGCCAGTGCCGACGGCTGGTAGACGCTCTCGCGGTTGTAGCGCGGCGCCACGCCGTCGATGGCGGTGATGAGCCCGCCCGCCTCGCGCACGATGAGGTCGGCGGCGGCAAGGTCCCAGTCGTGCAGCGAGGCCATCGTCAGTCCGGCGTCGAAGCGGCCCGCCGCCACCAGCGCCACGCGATAAGCGATCGAGTTGGGGTTTTCCACATGCATCTCGGGCCACGGGGTCGCCCAGCGCGGGTCGTTGAGGGTCTTCTTGCTCGCCAGCATGTTGCAGCCGTCGAGGGTCTCTTTGGCGCTGACGTGAATGCGCTCGCCGTTGAGGAAGGCGCCTTCGCCGGCGGCGGCGGTGAAGCATTCCTCCGTGATCGGATTATAGACGCAGGCCGCGATCGGCTGTTCGCCTTCCACCACTGCCACCGACACGGTGAAGTGCGGCTTGCGCTTGACGAAGGCGAGGGTGCCGTCGATCGGATCGACCACGAAGACGCGTTCCGCCGCAAAGCGCGAGCGGTCGTCCTCATTCTCCTCCGACAGCCAGGCGTACTCGGGGCGGGCGCCGCGCAAGGCGCCGGTGAGATACTTGTTGACCGCGAGGTCGGCCTCGGTCACCGGGCTGCCGTCGCTTTTCGTCCAGGTCTTGCAATGACCGGCGAAGATTTCGCGGGCAATGGCGCCGGCGGCCAACACGGAGTCTCGCAAAAGCGGCAGATCACGCTCCGGCAACGGTCATTCCCTCGATGCGGACGGTGGGGGCGTTGGTGCCATAGCGGAAGACAAGATCGCTGGCCGGCGTCAGGGCGAGGAACATGTCTTTCAGATTGCCGGCGATGGTCACTTCCGACACCGGATAGGCGATCTTGCCGTTCTCGATCCAGAAGCCGGCGGCGCCGCGGCTGTAGTCGCCGGTGACCGAATTGACGCCCATGCCCATCAGCTCGGTGATGTAGAAGCCTTCCTTGATGTCGGCGATCAGTTCGTCGGGGCTGAGCGTGCCCGGCTGCATATAGAAATTGGTGGAAGCCGGATGCGGCGGGCCGCTGGTGCCGCGGGCGGCATGGCCGGTGGTTTGCAGCCCGAGCTGGCGGGCGCTGGCGCAATCAAGCAGCCAGGTCTTCAAGACGCCGTCTTCCACCACCGCCAGCTTCTTGTTGGCGACACCTTCGCCGTCGAACGGCTTCGAGCGCAGGCCGCGCAAGCGGTGCGGATCGTCGATGATCGCGATACCGGGCGCGAACACCCGCTCGTTCATCCGGTCTTTGAGGAAGCTGACGCCGCGGGCGATGGCGGCGCCGGAAATCGCACCGGCCAGATGGCCGATCAGCCCCGCCGACTCGCGCGGGTCGAACACCACCGGCACCGCCTGGCTTTTCGCCTTGCGCGGATTGAGGCGCGCCACGGTGCGGTCCCCGGCGCGGCGGCCGACCAGCTCGGCGGTTTCGAGATCGGCGGCAAGGCGGGCGCTGGAATAATCGTAGTCGCGCTCCATCTCGGTGCCTTCGCCGGCCAGCACCGCGACGCTGATGGTATGGCTGGTGCCGGCATAGCGGCCGTAGAAGCCTTCGGTGGTGGCAAGCGCGATGGCGGTGCGGCCGAACCCGGCGCCGCCGCCTTCCGAATTGGTGATGCCCTTCACCGCCATGGCGGCGGCTTCCACGGCGCGGGCCTGTTCCACCAGCCGGTCGGCGGAGGGCTCGGCGCTGTCTTCGATGTCGAGGGCGGGGAAACGCGTCGCCAGCCGGTCGCGCGGGGCGAGGCAGGCGAACTTGTCCTCGGGCGCCAGCTTGGCCATCGTCACGGCCCGGGGAGCCAGCGCGGCGACCGCCTCGCGGCTGAGGTCGGTGGAGGAGACGAACGCCACCTTCTGACCGACGAAGACGCGAAGCCCGATGTCCGAGGCCTCGGAGCGTTCGACGTCCTCCAGCTTCCCCAGGCGATAGGAAACGCTGGACGAGACGTTTTCCACGTACAGCGCGTCGGCGGCATCGGCACCGGCCTTTTGGGCGGCGGCGATCAGGTCCTGCAAAAGGGCCTCGGGTTTGGCGGTCATGCCCCGTTTGTCGCGCGGCCGGGGCGGGAAGGCAAGGTTAAGGGGAGGCGGAAAACCGCGGGCCTGCCCAATTGAACCCCGGTTTTGGGCTGGGAGGGGAAAAATCGGAAAAAGTGAATTCAATTCCGGCTAAGTCGAAGCAGGCAAATGAAATTTGCCTTGCTGGCAGGACGCTCTGGACGCTGCCGGAATCGAATTTGATTCGTTCTAAGGTGCGCGAGCGCCGTGATCCGTCGCGGTCAAACAGCTATGTCGAGATGGGGTGCGGCAAGGGAAATTTCAAGGGGCGCCGGGCGAGATTTCCGATCCGGCAGTGTATCGAGAGGCACGCCGAGGTCCCTAACTGCCGGATATCAAGGGACACTATGCTTATTGGGTGCTACTCGAAAATCGCGGCAAGCTTCGCCAGGACTTCATTGACGATCTCATCGGGCAGGCTTTCGAGCTTGCGGCCGTGCCGGGCCTGGAGATCAAGAACGCGCGGCTGATCGCAGCGCACAACAC
Organism: Rhizomicrobium sp.; assembly: GCF_056722145.1. NCBI lineage: Bacteria > Pseudomonadati > Pseudomonadota > Alphaproteobacteria > Micropepsales > Micropepsaceae > Rhizomicrobium > Rhizomicrobium sp. Next base: position 11,437 of record NZ_JBWZET010000183.1, read on the forward strand.
CAGTGGTTTGTGTTCCGGCTCCCATCAGGGAGACCGCGAACCCGGCGGCGCGGGCGAACTGGCCACCACCGGTGATCGGAACCACAATCGGCGCTTTGGTCAGCGCATTGAATTCGGTCGGCGAGACAACCAGAACCGGCCGCTTGCCGCGCTGCTCGTGCCCTTCGGTGGGATCGAGCGAAACGAGATAGATGTCCCCCCGCTCCATTTAGATTTCCTCACGACCGACAGGGCCGGAGGAATTCCAGGTCCGGTCTTCCTCGCTGATCGGGGCATTGGCATCGCACTGCGCCAGAAGTTCTTGCAGCGCATATTTGGGCTTGGCCTGGGGTTCGAGCACCAACTTGCCAGCCTCGACCGAGACTGCCACCTGCCGCCCGACGGTCAGATTGGCAAGGTCCAACAGCGCCGGCGGAATCGCGACCATCACCGAGCCGCCGACCTTTCGCAGAATTGCCGTGTGCGCCATAAGCTGTACCCCGGAAGTTATACTTCAATATAACTTACCCGGCCCCCTACATCAATAGCGGGTTTTCAGGCTCTTCGCCGACGTAGGGGTAGGTCAGTGCGCCGGCGTGAAGTAGATCATCTGGTGGTGGTAATCGATGTAGATGTGCAGGCGGCGCAGTTCGGCGAGGCCGAGGGTCAGTTCGGGCTGTTGCGAAATGTACAGCGGCCCGCGGCCGGCGCCGGCGTGCAGGGCGCGGCGGTGTTCAATGGCTTGATCGGCGCGCGAAGGCAGGATGAGAAGCTCGGGATTGGCGATGCTGAGGCCCTCGACGCTGAGCGACTGGAAGCGGTGGGTATAAAGCTGGGTCCCGTCCGGGAGCTTGCGCGCGGGGGTGTTTCCCGGCGTGTCGTCGCTGATGTCATAAAGCTCGCGGGCGGTGCTCTGTTTGATGGTCGAACGCGCCATGCCGGTCGCCAGAACGGTCTGCAATTCGTGGCCGTCGAGGGTCATTTTGAACGTGATCTTGTTCTGGTCGGTCACCACCATCGGCAGCTTGGCGATGGTCGCCGATGGCCAGTAGACCGGCATCGCATCGCAATGGTCGCGGCTGATCAGATTCAGCTTGCCGGCGGCGAAATCGAGTTCGACGTCATAGGCGCGCAGGATATCGGCGCCGAGCGCGCCTTGTGAGGCGTGGGCTCCGGGCGGCACCGCGCCGGCGCCTCCGTTCATCACAAAGAGATCGAAATTCTCGTTTCTAAGGCCGCCCAGCGCGAAGCTCGGGACGGTGGCGCGCCGGTTCGATATCTCGCCGTCGATGCCGACAAAATTCACGTCGCTGTGGCGGCGCGGAAAATTGTGGCTTTCGGCATAGTTGGCCGAGATGCCGCTATAGGGCGTCGCGGTGCTGACGCTGAAGTAGAGCGGTTCGCCGGCCACCGTCACCGGCACCAGTGCCTGCCCGCGTTCGATCGTCAACGGAACGCTGGCGACCATCTTGAGTGGCGCGCAGTCGTCCGCAGTGGCCGGAAGCATCAATGTGCCTAAGGCGGCGCAGGCGAAGAGTACGGATCGCATCATGAAAGCCCCCCGATCGAGAGTACACCGTATCCCTAAACGGGCGACGCAGCCTGTTCCGTCGCGACCGATCAGCAGGCGAGGGCCTGGATATGGCCTTGGTCGGCGTAGTCCAGCAGCAGCCGGTCGCGGGTGACGAGGTGCAGGCGCAGGGCGCGGGCGGTGGCGGCGATGATGCGGTCGGCGGGATCGCGCGGCGGCTCGCCCGGCAGGAACGACGAGGCGATCAGGATTTTTGGCGAGAGGTCGGCCAGCGCCATGCCGGGAACGTCCATCAATGCCTCGAACCACGCGTCGGGCGCCATCGCCAAGGCGATTTTCCCGCGGGCATTCAGCAAGCCGATCTCCCACGCCGTCATCGGCGAAACGTAGATCGGCGAGCCGTCGCGCGCCGCTTTGTCCACGGCTTCGGTCGCTTCCGACGCCACCGGATCATCCTGGCTAAGCCAGATCGCGGCGCAGGTATCGAGCAGCAACCCCGTCATGCCCCGCCCCATTGCGGATCGGCGGGAGCGGTGAGATCGATATCGGCGGCGATGCGGACGGTGCCCTTCAGCGCGCCGCGAAGCGGATGGCGGGTGGCATGAGGCGTGATGAAGGGGCGCTGGGCATCCGACATACCAGATCGGTGTGGTGTCGCTTCAATCGGCGGAGGCGCTATCTTGCGGAAAAACACTGTGTGTTCTTCGAGGCTTACATTTACCGTTTCATACCCTGCCGCCAGCCATGTCTTGGTCATGACGTTGTTATCCGGGTTGTTCGACCACCAGGCGCGGTGATGATAGGCTGAGGGCGGTAACTTAAAGCCGAGGACCTCTTCCAATTCACTGAAAGTGCAGGGAAAATTCAAGCATCCTTGGTCGTTCAGGAAGGCAGCGAGCGGGGCATATTTCGACATTGCTCATCCTTCACTGAAGGTGCAAGGAGAGATGAACACACATTGTGTAACACTGCAAGTCAGGCTTTCCAGATCGGCTTGCCGCTCCCTGGCAACCCCAGCTTCCCCCACATCGCATCCACCCGCCGCACCACGTCTTCGTCCATCGCGATCTTGCGGCCCCATTCGCGCTTGGTCTCGGGCGGCCATTTGTTGGTGGCGTCGAGGCCGATCTTGGAGCCGAGGCCGCTTTCGGGGCTGGCGAAATCGAGATAGTCGATCGGGGTGTTCTCGATCACCGTGATATCGCGCGCCGGGTCCATGCGGGTGGAGATGGCCCACATCACGTCTTTCCAGTTCCGCGCGTCGATGTCGTCGTCCACCACGATCACCCATTTGGTGTACATGAACTGGCGCAGATAGCTCCACACCCCCATCATCACCCGCTTGGCGTGACCGGGATACGCCTTCTTCATCCGCACCACGGCGATGCGATAGGAGCAGCCCTCGGGCGGCAGCCAGAAATCGAGGATTTCGGGGAACTGCTGCTGCAACAGCGGAATGAACACCTCGTTCAGCGCTTCGCCGAGCACCGACGGCTCGTCGGGCGGCCGGCTGGTGAAGGTGCTAAAATAGATCGGATCGCGCCGCATGGTGATCGCGGTGACGGTGAAGACCGGGAACTGTTCTACCGAATTGTAGTAGCCGGTGTGATCGCCATAAGGGCCTTCGTCGCGGTAATCGCTAAGCGAGACTTCGCCTTCCAGAACGATCTCGGCCTCGGCCGGCACCTTCAGCGGCTGGGTGACGCAATCGGCCAGCTCCACCCGGGCGCCGCGCAACAGGCCGGCGAACTGGTATTCCGACAGCGTTTCGGGCACCGGCGTCACGGCGGCGAGGATGATGCCGGGATCGGCGCCCAGCACCACCGCGCAGGGCAGCGGCGCGGCGTGTTCCTTGGCCCAGCGGGCGTGATGCTGCGCCCCGCCGCGATGGCGCAGCCAGCGCATGATGGTCTGGGTCTTGTTCAAGACCTGCATGCGATAGATGCCGAGATTGAAATCGTCTTCGCGCGCCTCGCCGGGGCCTTTGGTGACGACCAGCGGCCAGGTGATCAGCGGCGCCGGCTCGCCCGGCCAGCAGGTCTGGATCGGCAGCGCGCCAAGATCGATGTCGTCGCCCTTGAGCACGATTTCCTGGCACACCGGACGCGACACCTGTTTCGGCCGCATCGCCATCGCCGCTTTGGCGAGGGGGAGCATGTCCACGGCATCGCCGAAGGTTTTCGGCGGGCTGGGCTGGCGCATGTCGGCCAGCATCTCGCCGACCTCGCGCAATTCGGCGGCGGTGGTGCGGGCCTTGCCGCCCAGCGTTACGCCCATGGCGACGCGCTTGACGGTGCCGAACAGATTGACCAGCACCGGAATGTCGCTTTGCTGGTTGTCGGGCTTGATCGGACGCTCGAACAGCACCGCCGGTCCGCCCTCGGCGAGCAGCCGGGTCTGGATTTCGGTCATCTCGAGCACGGTGGAAACCGGTTCGCGCACGCGCACCAGTTCTCCGGCGGCTTCCAGCGTGGCGATGAAGTCGCGCAGTGAGCGGTAGGACACGCTTACCCCCTTGGGGTCACTCCCCGTTTTTGACCGTCCACTTGGAAGGCGCGGCGTGCCAGACGCCGTACGCGAAGTATATGACGAGCCCCAGCGCCGTCCAGACGCCAAGCCGGACCCAGGTGGCGTCCGACAGCGAATATCCCATCACCCCGCACACCGCGATGCCGGCCGGGGCGGTGAACCACACCATCGGGGTACGGAACGTCCGCTTGGTCTTGGGCGAGGTGATGCGCAGGATCATGATGCCGACGCACACTGCCACGAAGGCGAGCAGGGTGCCGATGGAAACGAGATCGGCGAGCACGTCGAACGGGAACAGCGCCGCCAGGAGCGCTGCAACCGCACCGATGATGATGGTGCCGCGGTGGGGCGTCTGGAAGCGCTTGTGCACGGCCGAGAAGGCGGGCGGCAGGAAGCCGTCGCGGGCCATCGAATAGAACACGCGGGTCTGGCCGTAGAGCGAGGTGAAGGTGACGGTGCCGAGCCCCGCCATTGCGGCGATGTTCACCCACTGCACCAGCCAATGCAGTTTCGGCATCCGGTCGACCGCGAAGCTCATCGGATCGGGCACGTCGAGCGTCCTCCAGTCGGAGATGCCGATCAGCACGATCGCGATCAGGACATAGAGCACGGTGCAGATCGCCAGCGAGCCCAAGATGCCGATCGGCAGGTCGCGCTGCGGGTTCTTGCACTCGGAGGCCGATACCGACACCGCCTCGAAGCCGATGAACGCGAAAAACGCGATGCCGGCGCCCGCCAGGATTCCCGACCAGCCGAAATGGCCATAGGTGCCGGTGTTTTCCGGAATGAAGGGCGTGAAATGCGACGCCGTCACATAGGGCAGGCCGAACAGGATCAGCACCAGCACGATGCCGACCTTGAGCAGCACCATGGCGTTGTTGAAGCGCGCCGTCTCGCGAACGCCGACCACCAGCAGGGCCGTCAGCGCCGCGATCAGGACGACGGCGGGAAGGTTGAAGTAATCGCCGGTGAAGCCGATGTGGTGGATGGCCTCCACCGCCGACAGATGGGGATTGTAGTTGGAGCACTGCACGTCGCTTGCCACGCACAACGGCGCATTGGCGTAGACGCGCGGAAAACTGATGCCGAGCTGCTTGAGGAAGTTGAGGAAATAGCCCGACCAGCCGGCCGCCACGCCCGAGGCCGAGACGCCGTATTCGAGCACCATGTTCCAGCCGATGAACCAGGCCATGAAGCGGCCCATGGTGGCGTAGGCATAGGTGTAGCTCGAGCCCGATTCCGGGATCATCGAGGCGAATTCGGCGTAGCACAGGCCCGCGAACAGGCAGCCGAGGCCCGCGATGCCGAACGAGATCAGCACCGCCGGGCCGGCATTGGCCGCCGCCGCGTGTCCCGCGTAGACGAAGATGCCGGCGCCGACGATCGAGCCGATGCCGATCATGATCAGGCTGGTCGGCCCCAGCGCCCGCTTCAGGTGATGCTCGCTGGCGGCGACGGGGTCGATGTCGGTCAGGTCGGAATCGTTGGCCATGGAACTCACTCAGCCGTTTCGCGGATATGCCAGCGCGCCGGCACGGCATGACGGATGGAATAGGCGAAGAAGATGACGACGCCGATCACCGTCCAGATGCCCAGCCGCGCCCAGGTGTCGGGCGGCAGCCAGTACATCATGGCGCCGCAGACCACCATGCCCGCGGGGGCGACGAACCACACGACCGGCGTGCGGAACGGGCGCAGCGCCTTGGGCTTGGTGATCCGCAGGATGAGCACGCCGAGGCAGACGATGACGAACGCCAGCAGGGTGCCGATCGAAACCAGCTCGCCGAGCACGTCGAGCGGCAACAGGCCGGTCATGACGCACGAGGCCAAACCGGTGATGATCGAGCCCTTCCACGGCGTCTTGAAGCGCGGGTGAATCTCGCTGAACAGCGGCGGGATCATGCCGTCCTTGGCCATGGCGTAGAAAATGCGCGACTGACCGAGCAGCAGCACCAGCACCACCGAGGCCAGCCCCATGATTGCGGCGACGTTGATGTAGGGCGCCAGCCACGCCGTCGCGGCACTGGTTTCAGCCGCCATCGACACCGGATGGGCGACGTTGAGGCTCTTGTAGTTGGCCAGGCCGGTCAGCACGTAGCTCATCAGCATGTAGAGCACCGTGCAGATGATCAGCGAGCCGAGAATGCCGATCGGCACGTCGCGCTTGGGGTTCTTGGCCTCCTGCGCCGCCACCGACACCGCGTCGAAGCCGATGTAGGCGAAGAAGATCACGCCGGACGCGCGCAAGACGCCCCACCAGCCGTAATTCCAGCCGCCGGTATTCTCGGGAATGAAGGGCGTGTGATTGGCCGGCACGACATGCGGCAGGCCGACGATGATCACCAGGATCACGATGGCGAGCTTCACCGCCACCATGACATTGTTGAATTTCGCCGAGGCGTGAATGCCGACCACCAGGATGGTCGAAATCGCGATCACCAGCGCGACGGCGGGCAGGTTCACCCAGGCGCCCGTGGTGCCGATATGGGCCATGGCGTCGATCGCGGTCGCCGAGGTGCTGTAGGTCGAGCAATGCGGATCGGTCGCCACGCACAAGGGCGCGCCGGTGAGGGCGGCCGGCAGATGCACGCCGAGCGAACGCATGAAGTCGGTGAAATAGCCCGACCAGCCCGATGCCACCGTCGCCGACGAGGCGAGATATTCGAGCACCAGATTCCAGCCGATGAACCAGCCCATGAAGCGGCCCATGGTGGCTCGCGTATAGGTATAAGCGCTGCCCGCGACGGGGATCATCGAGGCGAATTCGGCGTAGCATAGCCCGGCAAACAGGCAACCGAGGCCGGCGATTGCAAACGAAATGACCACGCCCGGTCCGGCGTAAACCGCGGCGGCGCGTCCGGTGATGACGAAAATGCCGGCGCCGATGATGCCGCCGATGCCGAGCGCGATGAGATGAAGACGGCCCAACGACGGCTTTAAATCGACCTCATGTTGTTCGTCGAGCGGCTTGTCAACGGATCCGGACATCAGGCGCGGCCTAGCGTTTTTGGAGTGCGATAGAATATTTCACTGCAAAGGGAACGCCACGGCGACGCCCGCGCCACCGTAACGGCCTCTCAGACGGAGAGTCCAGACAATGTGTCGCTTCCGCGACGCTTTGGGCGGCTTACTCCGCGTCCTTGATCTGCCAGCGCGGCGTGCCGGTTCGCCAGGCGCCATAGGCGAAGAAGATGACGAGGCCGAGGACCGTCCACAGCACCAGGCGAATCCAGGTGACGTAGGGCAGAGACCACATCATCAACAGGCACATGACGACACCGATCGGTGCCACGATCCAGATGTAGGGCGTGCGGAACGGGCGGATCGCCTTCGGCCGCTTGACGCGCAGGATCAGCGTGCCGATGCAGACGACGGCGAAGGCAAGCAGGGTGCCGATCGAGACCAGCGGATTAAGGATGTCGATCGGCAACAGGCCCGCGAGCAGGACCGCGAACAGGCCGGTGATGATCGAGCCTTTCCACGGCGTGTTGAAGCGCGGATGGACCTCGCCGAAGACCTGGAAAAACAGGCCGTCCTTGGCCATGGCGTAGAAGATGCGCGACTGGCCGAGCAGGAACACCAGCACGACCGAGGCCAACCCGACGATGGCACCGACGCTGACCCACGGCGCCAGCCACTTGAGCGATGCGGATTGTTCCAGCGCCATCGACACCGGATGGGGCACGTTGAGGGATTTGTAGTCGGCGAGGCCAGTCAGCACGTAGCTCATCAAGACATAGAGCACGGTGCAGATGGCGAGCGAGCCGAGGATGCCGAGCGGCACGTCGCGCTGCGGATTTTTCGACTCCTGCGAGGCCACCGACACCGCATCAAAGCCGATATAGGCGAAGAAGATGAGACCCGTCGCCTGCAGCACGCCGCTCCAGCCGTATTGGCCGAACACGCCGGTGGTGTTCTTCGGGATCAACGGGATGAGGGCGTCGTGCTGGGCGGGAACGTGCAGGGCGCCGACGACGTGCGGCAGGCCGACCGCAATCACGATGATGACGATCGTGGTCTTGATCGCCACCATGGCGTTGTTGAAGTTCGCCGACAGATGCACGCCGATGATCAGGACCGCGGTAACGACGCAGATCAGCGCCACCGCCGGCAGGTTGAAGTAGGCGTGGGTGTAAACCAGCTTCTGCTGGATGCCCTCCAAGGCGATCGGCGCCTGGGCGTAGGCGGCCGGAATGTGCACCCCGATATAGGTCATGAAGTCGTTGAAGTAGCCCGACCAGCCGACCGCGACGGTCGAGGACGCGGCAAGGTATTCGAGCACCAGATTCCAGCCGATGAACCAGGCCATGAAGCGGCCCATGGTGGCGTAGGTGTAGGTATAGGCGCTGCCGGCCACCGGAATCATGGAGGCGAACTCGGCGTAGCACAGGCCGGTGAAGGCGCACCCGAAACCGGCGATAGCGAATGAGATCACCACACCCGGGCCGGCATAAATCGCCGCCGCATGCCCGGTGATAACGAAGATGCCCGCCCCGATAATGCCGCCGATACCGAGCGCGATCAGATGGATCGGCCCTAGGGTCGGCTTGAGGTCGACCGGTTCATCTTCGTTAACAACAGCCATAACTGCCCCCTGAATGAGCGTGCACAGGAAGGGGGCACCGTAACGAGGCGCTACCGCCGGGTCCAGACGGCGAGTTCGTTTCCACCCGGATCACGGAAGGTGAATCGTCGCCCTCCGGGAAACTTTTCGTGATTGAGGATCTCGCCGCCGACCGCTTTGACTTTCGCTTCGGTCGCTTCGAGGTGGTTGGAATAAAGTACCAGCAGCACGCCGGTGCCAGTCACCGCTACTTTGCGTTCGCCATTGAAGCCGCCATC